>DAOUPY010000045.1 GCA_030625925.1 Fusobacteriaceae bacterium
CAGGTAGCTGCCTCCTCATATAAAAATACTGGAATTTTATAGTTATCTGCTATTTTTTTCCCCAATGTTATAGCCAGCTCTATACACTGCTCCATCTCTATATTTTTAATGGGTATAAACGGCACTACATCTGTAGCTCCCATCCTGGAATGCTCTCCCTTATGAATATTTAGGTCTATCAATTTTGTCGCAATTCCTACAGCTTCATATACAGCTTCCAATACTTTTAAGGGCTCCCCTATTACATTTACAACTGTTCTGTTATAGTCTTTATCCGGCTCTACACTGAGGAGTTTTACCCCCTCTTTATTTTTCAAAGGACTAATTATTTTCTCTATTTTTTCTAAATCTTTTCCTTCACTAAAATTGGGTACACATTGTACTATTTGCTTTAACATCCTTTTTGCCCCCTAAAATTTAAAATTTTCTACACTCTAATATTAGTACTTTTTTTGTTTTTTTCCAATTTTTTCTACCTTTTTTTTCGCTGTAAGTGAAAAAAGTATTTATACTTTTATATTTTTATGATATAATATATTCTATGTTCAAATTTAGGAATTAAAAAAGGATGGTATATTATGTGTAAAGAAAACATGTACGATAATTATGAAACAGCAAATAATGTTGTTAAGATGGGTATTAAAAAGGCTAAAAATAAAAGTATCGACATATTCTTATTTGGTATTTTAGGTGGATTTTTTATTGCTCTGGGGTATATGGGGTATATGGTTGTTACCCAGACCATGAGAACCAGGGTAGATACAGGATTAGCCAGTTTCTTGGGAGCCAGCGTCTTCCCAGTTGGAATAATGCTGTGTATAGTTGTAGGAGGGTCATTGTTTACAAGTAATAACCTATTGACTCTTGCACTATTTGATAAAAAAATCAGTTTTAAAGATTTACTTAGAAATTGGACCTTTGTATGGCTGGGAAACTTTACAGGTTCTATAGCCGCAGCTCTATTGGCTGTCACAGCTGGGTTATATAAGTCTGAAGCCGTTCATTCTGTGGCTGTCCATATGGCAGAACACAAGGCCGTTTTAGGTTTTTCTGAAGCTGTAGCCAGTGCATTTTTCTGTAATGTTTTAGTGGCCTTAGGTGCTTGGATGACCATGTCTGGAAAGGATCTTGTATCAAAAGTTATTGGTGTTTGGTTCCCAATTATGTTATTTGTACTTTGCGGGTTTCAGCATGTAGTAGCTAATATGTACGTTTTAAGTTTAGGAAAGATGTTAGGAGCTAATTATACTTTAGGAGAGATGTTCATGAATAATCTTATTCCTGTTACCATTGGAAATGCTCTTTCTGGAGGATTAATTATTCCTGCGATATATTATTTCTTATTAATAAAAAATAAAAAATAAAGCTGCATATACAAGGGCTGCACATGATCTTTAAAGATCATGTGCAGCCCTTTGTTCATAAACAAATATTCTAGGGTATTTATTATAGTCTATAATATTTATAGTTTCCCAAATTTATCCTGTGCTTTTCATAATATAAATTCAAAATTTCAAACTAATATGTTATCATTTAAAATAAATTTATAAACAGGGGGAAAGATATGAGTATTCAGACTGTAAAACAATATTTTAAAGATAATGATCTTCCTTTAAAGATCATTGAAACCAATGAAGACACTTCTACTGTGGAAAAAGCAGCCAAAGCCCTGGGTGTGGAACCTGATATGATAGCTAAAACTCTGGCATTTAAATTGAAAGAAAAAGAAATTTTAATTTTGACTAAAGGCGGAGCTAAAACAGATAATAGAAAATTTAAAAATCATTTTAAAGAAAAACCTAAATTTGTTAAATTTGAAAAGGTAGAGGAAATTACAAGCCATCCTATAGGAGGGGTCTGTCCCTTTGGTCTGCCAAAAGAATTGGATATATATCTGGACATATCTTTAAAGGAATTTACTACCGTATACCCTGCAGGAGGTTCCCCTAATTCTGCCGTAAAAATAGATGTAAGTTATCTCGCTGAGGTAACTCAGGGGACTTGGATAGATATAAGTAAATAAAAAAAACCTAAATTCCATATCAACTCTAACCTGTAAACCAGATACTAAAAAAGTATCAAAGTTTACAGGTTTTTCGTATCCTTGAAATAAAGGTTAAAAGTTCAGAATATCTAAAATAAAGACCTTGCCGATATAAAAAAATAAGAATCTAGAATGAATTTTAGAAAAACTGTCTTTTCTTCCGACTAAGTTTGATATGCCCCCACTTATTGTTTTTAGTCCCTGTTTTCAACAGAAAAGCATTTTCTTTCTTCATAACATACATTTTATTGTCCGCTTCTGCCAGCAGATCCTTAATGGTCCTCTCATTAGAGGGTGAGAACTCAGAAATCCCAAAGCTCACCGATGCCCTGTAATTTTTTTGAGAAACTTCATTATACAGCCCTATAGTCTCCCTTAATCTTTTCATAACTTTTGCTGCGCCCTCTATACCGCATTCAGGAAGGATTATTAGAAATTCATCTCCTCCCATCCTAGAGACAACATCTGACTCCCTTAGGCTTGCCCTCAGCATTTCAGAAATATCCCTTATGAGTTCATCCCCCTCCACATGACCAAAGCTGTCATTGACATATTTTAGTCCATCGATGTCTACATAGCATATGGACAAGTTATTTTTATGTCTCTTTGACAGGATAAAATAATTTTTCAGCATCTTCAGCCCCATTTTCCTATTATAGGTATTGGTCATATCATCCATAGCTGCATGGTACTCAAATTCCTTTGTTTTTTCCCTTATCTCCTCCTCCAGATACTTGGTCCTCTTCATAGATAAGTAAGTATTAACAACCCCAAATAAGACTCCCAAAATTATAGGGAAAATAAAAACTTCCAATTTAATCTCTATTCTGCCTATTTTTAGATTTATCATCCCCAAAATAATTATGAAGATCATCATCGAAATAATATTCATAATTAAAAACTTCCACCTGCCAAACCTCATATTTCACTCTCCAATCTATATCTCAACTATTCCAGCGTCTAGCTGAGTCTCTAAAATTTTATTTCCATACTAACTTAATATTTTTATTTCAATTATACCATAGAAGAGTCCATGCAAAGTCATTTCTTTCATACAAAACAATTTTTCCCGCCCTCAATTCCCTCTATTTTTAAGGTTTTTAACCACTAAAAAACTCCTAAGTAAACATTTCAAAGCTATTATACTACAGCTTTTTTTATGTTCACTTAAGAGATCTTCATTTTTTTATTTAACTAAAAATTTATAATATTCATCCTGACTAATATTAAATCCTGATTTTACAAATATTTTTTCCATTTTTTCATTCTCTATTTTTATCAATATCTCAACAATCCCGCTGTCCAGCTGAGTCCCTGAAACCTCCTTTAAAACTTCAACTGCCTCTCTGTGAGATCTCTTCCTCTGATATATCCGGGATGTAGTCAGAGCAGAATAGGTATCTGCTACTGCTATAATTTTTGATTCCAAAGGTATTTTATTTTTTTCCAGCTTATAATACCCCTGACCGTCAATTCTCTCATGATGATATTTAATCCATGGAATTATTTTATGAAAAACCTCAAAGGGTTCTAAAATATAAATCCCGTCAGATACATGTTTTTTGATTTGTTCATACTCCTCTACAGATAACTCACTTTTCTTATTTAGAATTGTTAAAGGCGTTATAATTTTTCCGATATCATGGAGCAGGGCTGCTTCTACCAGTTCAGTTTTTGACATATTTTTTTTCAATCCTGAAGGGAGATCGTCAAATATTGCCTTGACCAGATTGGCCACATGCTCAGAATGATTGCTTGTGTACTTATCCCTTAGTTTAACTGCCCTGATCAGACTACTGATTGTCTGCATATAAAAAGAATTTAAGGAACTTGACAGATTTCTCAGGAGAAATACTATTATATATACGAAAAAACCATCCATAAAAAATAGCAGTGAACTCACATATGTAAATTCATTATTAACCACTTCCCTCAAGATGATATAGGTGAAGTGAGTTACATATAAAAATAGAAATAAAAGCATAGCTGTGAAAATAATAAGACCCTTTTTATAAGAGTATTTTGTTGCTTTACAAAAATTTTCAAAATCTTTTAAAATTTTTAAGGAGTCCAGCAGACCTAAAAAAATGAAGGCCATTCCTAGTGTTATTAGTGTTGAATTTATATATTCCATTAAATACACCTCTTTTTATTTGAAACAATAAAAATATACATTCAAAAATTGATTTCAATATATCTTTACCATTATTTTTATAAAATCCTTCAATGACTTTTTGATCTTTCCCCCTCTATAAATCTCTGTTTTTAAAGACATATTAGTTACGAATCGTGGTTTTCAAGTAAAAAAAGGACTATATAATCAAATATATAGTCCTTTTTAGTGTTGTATACAAACAAAAAGTATTCTTCTGATACTGTTGAAGGGATTTTTAATTTCCTTTGAGTCAAACAGCACTTTTCTATGATCTTCTCCTCTCAATCCCAATAATACCAATAGATTGAAGCCTTTGATAGAGGTGTTTCCTCCCTTTTATCTATACATTTACAAGGGGAAAATTTTGAAGGTACCTTAGAAGGGAAATAAGAGGGGTCTTATTATGTCGCTTCCAAAAAAAAATCATATTAACCCCTATTTATAAGTGTTTTAGCTGAATTTCCTCGATTTTCAGTTATACTTTATAAATAAATTCCATGAATAGTTTATTTGGAATTTCATTTTCTAATTCTATTTTTACAGTTATTGGTTTTTCACCTTTAAACTCAATACTATTGCCTTTTCCCAAATAAATATAATTTTGAGTAGCTTTATCTATTTTCTTATATTTTCTGACAAACAAATGAAGGTTTATACCACGTGATTCATTATATATAATATCCTTTCCACGTTCACTCTCTTGACGAGTAGAATTAGGAGTTTGCCATTGAAAACATTTAGAGTCTAAAAATTTATCATCATAATTTATACTTTCTTTAATATCATTCTCTTTATGAAGATCAATAAATAAAAAATATTCTTTTCCATTGGTAATCAATCCCGAGCCTCTAAAAGAAGAGTGTGTTTTTTCATAATTAGATAATAATGCTGTATCTCTCATGCTATATTGATTGTATAATTTAAAGAAGGGAACACCATAGTTTTCTCTACCATAATTCTCTTGATATAAAAGTAAACCATAGTGTAACAGATCTAAATAATATTCTTTATACCGATTATAATTACTCAAAAATTGTCTATCCAAACTCAAGACTTGGTTTACTTTATTATATTCTAAAAATTTATAATTAGACTTTTTTTCACCTTTATCTGCATATTCTAAATTTAAAGTTTCAATTGCATGTAAGGTTGTTTTTTCATCCCAATCATCTAATACCTTCCCTAAATTTTTAGAAACTTGACCTACATTCATTTGTTTATTTTTTATTAAATTTTCAATAATTGTAAACTCAAAAGGTCTTTTAATTGGCAACATTTTTGATAGTTGAGTATAATAATTTAAAAACATAGGATCAATATCTAGTTCAAATCTTTCATCTACTTTCAATATAAATTCTAAATAATTTTTAATTGGTGATTGAAAAAACTTAATTGGATTTGGTGCTCCATCGTATCTAAGATAATCTAAAAGTAAGGGTACTTTACCTCCATTTAACATTTTAAATTCTTTATACTCTTCCTTTAAATATTTTAATGCATTGAAATTTTCATTTTCTAATTGTTCTAAAATTCTTTCTTTGGATATTTTATCCATTTGAATATGAGTGCATCCTGGTATTTCCATAAAATCTCTTGCAAGACTAACCTTTAAACTGTCTTTGTCATAATATTTACTTCCACTTAAAGCTAATGAAATTAAAAAAGCTCTATTATGATTCCCTATAAAATCTAAAACTGTCAAATATTCTTTTTCCTTGGTTTTTCGTAGTCCCCTCCCTAATTGCTGTACAAAGATTATAGGTGAATTTGTCGGCCTTAGCATTAAAACTACATTTATACCTGGAATATCAATCCCTTCATTGAATATATCAACTGTAAATATCATTTCTAAAGGATCACTTTCATCTTGTAATTTTTTAATAGAATCACGTCTTTTATCTGGTTTATCTTTTCCTGTAAGAGCTATAGAGGGAATACCTCTCTTAGTGAATTCTTCAGCCATATATACCGCATGGTTTATATCGATACAAAAACCTAAACCTTTTAACTTTTCCCCATCCCAACCATAAAAATTTAATTTTTCTATAATAAATTCTACCCTTTTATTAATCTTAAGTAATTTACTCATTTCTGATATTTTATCTAAACTCACACTACCATAATCTACAGTAATATCATCTATCCCAAAATAATGAAATGGAGCAACTAAATCATGAGCTAAAGCATCCCTTAATCTTAGATCTAAAGCTATATTATCATCAAATACATCAAAAATATCTCCGCCATCTCCTCTTTCAGGAGTTGCAGTCATCCCTAATAAAAATTTAGGTTTAAAATGTTGAATTATATTTTGATAACTTTTTGAAGTTACATGGTGCGCTTCATCTATTATGATATAATCAAAATCATCTTTTTCAAAAATTTCACAATATTTAGACATAGTTTGAACTGTAGAAAACATGTAATCAGTATATTCTTTTTTATTCCCTGTAAAAATAGAA
Organism: Fusobacteriaceae bacterium; assembly: GCA_030625925.1. Classification (GTDB taxonomy): domain Bacteria; phylum Fusobacteriota; class Fusobacteriia; order Fusobacteriales; family Fusobacteriaceae; genus Psychrilyobacter. Next base: position 6,662 of record DAOUPY010000045.1, read on the forward strand.
GTTTCTTCTTCTTTTACTAATTTCATATTTATAAAAGTTTCTTTAGCGCTATATAATATTTCCTCCCTATGAACTAAAAATAAAAAAGATTTTCCATTAAATTCTTCTACATCAAAAGCAGACATATATGTTTTTCCACTTCCAGTCGAAGCTATTACTAACGCTTTATTTTCTCCATTTTTTCTAAAACTTTTTAAGGACTCTAAGGCTTTTTTTTGCATATAATTAGGTTTTATTTCTTCTATATCTTTAAATAGATTTAAAGAGTTTACACGTTTATGTGCTTCATCATAATTCATTTTAGCTTTTTCATAAGTTAATAACAACTCTTCATTTAATGAAAAACTTTCATTCCAAGTATTATTATATTCTTCAAATAAATTTTTATTAAATTCCATCTTTTTTGAGTTCAATGTTAAATTCCATTCAATATTATGTTTCAATGCATTTTGTGTCAAATTTGAAGATCCGACTATCAATCTATAATAATCTCTGTACTCAAAAATATAACCCTTTGTATGAAATCCTCTTTTATCTGTCAAATATATTTTAGTTTCAATATTTGTAAATTCTTTTAATTTTCTCAATGCTTTAGGGTCAGTAAAATTTAGATAATTAGATGTTAAAATCCTACCTTGTATACCTTTTTCTTCTAATTCTTTTAAAATATCTAAAATTAATTGTAGTCCACTATATGTTATGAATGCGATACTCAAATCAAAACTTCTACACGTTAATAACGAATCTTTTAATTCGTAGTAAAAATTATGATTAAATGAATTTGTTATTAATCTATATTCCGTTTCTTTTCCTTCTTGACTATAAACATCCATCATCTATATCACCATTTAATTTTTTTATTATGGGTAGGTCTGCTCCTGCCCAATCTAAACTTGAAAGTTCTACATTAGAAAGCCATTTTGAATCTATATGTTCTTTTAAAATAATTTTTTTAGATAACATTTCACATAAAAAACTATGCATAATCACAATGAAATCAGGATATTCATGCCTTACTGTTAAATATTTCGATTTTACTTTTATCTCAGCATCTAATTCTTCCTTAATTTCACGAATTATAGCTTCTTCTAGTGTTTCTTCTGATTCAACCTTCCCACCTGGAAATTCATATTTATAAGATATATATTCATATTTACTCTTATTTCTTTGAGTACATAAAAATTTATCATTATCTATTATAATTGCTGCAACAACTTCAATTTCTTTTTTCACCTATAATCCCCCTAAATTCTATTATTATTAATATAATAACATAAAATCAATAAAATTCTTTTCTCCATTATTTTTTTTATAAAAATACAGTACTTTCTATAAAATAGCATATTTAATTTATATATTTTTACTTCAATTCACTCTATTTCAGAAGCTTCCAATCACAAAAAAAAGTCCAGCAGAAAGATTAATAATCTTCTGCTGGACTAAAACAGGTCTAAAGCTTTCTTAATTTATCAGCTTCTTCCTGGATATTACTCTGCAATATATCTAAAAGTTTTAATAACTCTGTTTTTTCTGTATCGGATAATCCTCTGGAAAAAATTTGATTTATATTATTTGTTATTTCAATAAAATCTTTTCTGTCAAAAAAACCTTTTTCAGTGATATAAAGTCTGTAAATTCTCTTATCTTCTAAATCTTTTATTTTATTTATATATCCCTGTTTTTCCAAA
>DAOUPY010000288.1 GCA_030625925.1 Fusobacteriaceae bacterium
TAAGCTTGGTAAGAAAAGCTACGGGGGTACACCTGGTCACATTCCGAACCCAGAAGTTAAGTCCGTAAACGCCGAAAGTACTTAGGGGGCAGCCCCTTGGGAGGATAGGAACTTGCCAAGTCTTTTTTATTTTTTGAAGAAAATATGCGCCACTAGCTCAGCTGGTAGAGCACTCGACTTTTAATCGAGTTGTCACAGGTTCAAACCCTGTGTGGCGCACCATAATGAATAAATACTAGAGTCATCAATTAATTTTGATGGCTTTTTTGATTTTTTATATAACTTGAAAAAAATGATAGCTTAGTTTATACTTAGATACAGTATGAAAAAAAATAAAAATGGTTTTAAAATAACAAAAAAGGATGATTTTGGGATGACAAAGCATAAAAAAATATTAATAGTTGTGGTGATTATATCTATTATAGGGATAATCTATACATCACTAGCAGTGAATAAAAATTTTGGAGTACAGAAGTATTTTAACTACGAATTTGTAGATGGGGAAGTTTTATCTATAAAGGAAGAGACTATAAATCCAGATCCATTGATTCCTGGAAGATATGTGGGAAAACAAAAGATAGAGATTAGAATATTAGAAGGCATACATAAAGATCAGGTATATAGTGTAATAAACGTGTTGAGTAATAGACACAATATATTTGCTAAACCAGGAATGAAAGCTATATTCACGATCAGAGAGAAAGATGGAAAGGAAAGTGTGTGGTTCTATAATTATAAGATGGATCGTTATATATATATATTGATTGGGTTATTCTGTTTAACATTACTTATTTTTGGACGCTTAAGTGGAGCAAAATCAATATTATCTCTTATATTTACAGGAGTAATCATAATATTTGTCCTAATACCTATAATATTTAGAGGGGGGAATCCAATTCCCTGGGCAATATTTTTATGTTCATTAATAACAGTGGTAACTTTTTTGCTCATAGGTGATTTTAACAGGAAAACTTATTCAGCTATATTGGGAACTATTGCAGGGGTAATGATTTCGGGGATCATCTCCTACATCTTTGGAAATTTAGCTAAATTGACAGGAATTCATATGGAAAAAGGAGAACAAATTTTGTATCTGGCAGCAGACTACCATGTGAAGATAAACGGTCTCATGTTTACTTCTATATTGATAGCATCTTTAGGAGCGATAAATGACGTGGCTATGTCTATAGCATCATCATGTAATGAATTATGTAAAAGAAATCCAGATATTCACCTGGATGACCTCTTTATGTCTCTCATGGATATAGGAAAAGATATAATGGGGACTATGACCAACACATTGATCCTGGCTTTTACTGGAAGTTCACTGAACCTCATGCTTATGATCTGGGGATTTCAAATGAACACAAAGCAGTTTATAAATATGCCGGTGATAGCAATAGAACTTATTCAAGCATTGTCTGGGAGTATAGGGATAGTGTTGACAGTTCCTATAACTGCTAGTATTTCAGTATATCTGATAAAGAAAAAAGGCAGGCTGTTTTTTAAAAGAAAAGAATTAATTGTAGAATAAAATTTTAATATAAAAAACAAGGAGGGAAAGATGAAAAAGTTTTTAACGGCAGCATTGATAACGAGTATTTTTATGGCTTGTAATTCAAATGATGTATCAGTAGAAAAGAAAGAACCTGTAAAAATGGAGATGACTGAGAGGGTAGTAACCCATGAAGTTATTGTAAAAGGTGGGGAAGAGGTAACAGAACAAACTATCAGAGTGGCTGCAACTTCCGATATACATGGTAGGATTTATCCTTATGACTATGCAATAGATGGTAAAGATGACGATGCAGGTTTAGCAAAGGTATCGACTATTGTTAATGCTCTAAGAACAGAAAATCCAAATATGATATTGATGGATGATGGGGATACAGTTCAAGACAATTCATCGGAATTATTCAATGACCTTGAAGTGCATCCAATGGTAGAAGCTATGAACAGCATAGGTTATGATATTTGGACTTTAGGAAATCATGAATTTAACTTTGAAAAAGAATTTATTGAAAGAAACATTTCAAACTTTAACGGGACTGTACTTTCGGCTAATATTAAAAATAAAAAGGATGGATCAAACTATGTAAATCCATATCAGATTTTCAATGTAAATGGTGCTAGAGTAGCTGTAGTAGGAGTTATACCTCCATATGTACCTATGTGGGAATCTTCTTCTCCTAGTCATTTTAAAGGACTGGAGTTCAATGAGATATTAGAATCGGTACAAGAAACTGTAAAAGAATTAGATGGTCAATACGACATCTTAGTAGGGTCTTTCCATATGGGAAGAGAAGATGAATATGGGGGAGCAGGGATCTATGATCTGGCGAACAAAGTACCTGAATTTGATGTGATATTTGGTGGGCATGAGCATGCTAAATATGTTGAAAATATAAACAATACTCCAATTGTAGAACCTGGATTTGCAGGTTGGGCAGTATCTAAAGCAGATATTAGTGTAAAAAAAGAAGATGGGAAATGGATTATTACAGGAATAGAAGTAGAAAATATTCAAACTAAAACAGTTGAAGCAGATAAAAAGATATTGGATGAATTTAGAGATGTAGATGCTCAGTCTAAAGCTGTGGCGAATACAGTAATTGGAGAAGTTACTGAAACATTTATAGCTAGACCAGACTTTATTACAGGTGAAGACAAGGTAACTACCATGCCTACAGCTCAATTACAGCCAAATTCTGTAATAGACCTAATAAATGATGTACAATTAAAGTATGCAGGTGCAGATGTATCGTCAGCAGCTTTCTTTAAAGCGGAAGCTAACTTAAAAGCTGGGAAATTCCACAATAAAGACGTAGCTAATATCTATAAATATGCAAATACTCTAGTTGGTGTAAATATGACTGGAGAAAACTTACTTAAGTTTATGGAATGGTCTATGTCATATTATAATACTTGGAATGAAGGAGATGTAACTATCTCATTTAATGAAAACGTAAGAGGGTATAACTACGATATGTTTGCAGGGGTAAACTATAAGGTGGACCTGTCTAAAAAAGCAGGAGCTAGAGTAGTAAATCCAACAATCGATGGGGAAGCTATTGATCCAGCTAAGACATATAAGGTAGCAGTAAATAACTATAGATTCGGAACATTGACTAAAAATGGCTGGGCTAAACCTGAAGATAAATACTATGATTCTTATGAGGCTATGCAGGATGCTGGAAGAATAAGAGACTTGATTATCAAGTATACCAAGGAAGAAAAAGGCGGAAAATTAGAGCCTATGGTGCATAATAATTGGCAAATAATTGGTGTTAAATTAGATTATCCACAAAGAGATGCTATCTATGATATGATCAAAGCAGGAGAAATCGTTATTCCTAGATCAGCTGATGGAAGAACA
>DAOUPY010000297.1 GCA_030625925.1 Fusobacteriaceae bacterium
ATCAGCTCGAATTTCTACTCCTAATTCATCTAATTTTTCCCCCAGGCTGGGCAGTAGTTTAGAGATGCTGTCATTATGAACTAAAAGAGTTTCCATGGCATTACATACTCCAGGTCTAGAAGTTTTGGCATTGATAATAATATCTATAGCCATTTTTAGATCTGCACTATGGTCAACAGAGGTGTGACATAGACCTGCACCTGTTTCTATCACAGGAACACTTGCTTTAGCAAGGATGGCTTGCTTTAATCCTTTGCCCCCACGAGGAATAATAACATCTATAAAATTATTCATGGTAATCAGTTCATGTACACAATCTCTATCGATACTTTCAATCAATTGAATAGCACCTTCAGGTAAGCCTAATTTTTGACCTGCCTGGGTAATGACTTTAGCTAAGGCTATATTCGAACAAAGAGCATCTGAGCCGCCCCTCAAGATGATTGAATTTCCAGATTTTAAGCTGAGAACAGCTGCATCTACAGTGACATTTGGACGTGATTCAAAGATCATCCCAATAACTCCTAAGGGAACACGGATCTGTGATATTTCCATTCCATTTTCGTGTCTGAATCCACTCAGGGTTTCACCAATGGGATCATCTAAACCTATGATTGTTCTAATCCCCTGGGCCATTCCATGAATTCTTTCTTCAGTCAGAGTTAACCTGTCGATAAAAGCAGGTGTAAGTTCTTTTTCCCTGCCTTTAATCAGGTCTTTTTTATTTTCTGACTTTATAAATTCCATATTATTTAGAAGTTCCTTGGTCATCTCTTCTAATATATTATTTTTAGTGGTAGTATCCATTTGCAGCAGTTCTCTAGAAGCTTTTTTAGCTGAGATACCCATATTATTCATATATTCTTTCATAAATTTCTACCTCCTTAAAAAATAAACATATTATCCATATGTATAACTTCGTCATAATCTTTCTGACCTAAAATATCATTGATATCAGAGGAATTTTTCCCTTTGATCAGATCTACCTCGACCTGACTGTAGTTAGAAATTCCAACAGCAATCTCATTTTGATCACTGTCACAGACAGAGACAACTTCTCCCCTGTGGAAATCACCTTCACATTTTACAATTCCAATAGAAAGAAGGCTGTTGTGATTTTTTAGGGCAGCTATAGCTCCATCATCTATAAAGATCTTCCCTGTTTTTGTGGTTCCATAGGTGATCCAATGTTTACGAGCATTTAATTTAATTTTAGTTTCTAAAAATAACGTTCCAATCTCTTGACCATCCATGACATCTCCTATAACTGAAGGATTAAATCCTTTAATAATGATCATAGGGATTCCAGCAGAAGTCACTATCTCAGCGGCACTTATTTTGGTAGCCATACCTCCGGTTCCTAAATTACTTCCAGCTCCAGTAGCTATAGATCTGATATGATCATCGATCTCTGCAACTGTTTTAATTAGGGTAGCTTTTGGATCGGTCTTGGGGTTACCTGTATATAAGCCGTCTATATCAGATAGGATAAGCAATAGATCTGCATCTATCAAGGTAGATGTAAAAGCTGAGAGAGTGTCGTTATCTCCTACTTTGATCTCATCTACAGCAACCGAATCATTTTCATTGATCACTGGGATTATCCCCATGGAAATTAATCTCAGACAAGAATTTCTAGCATTTAAATATCTTCCACGATTGGATATATCTCCCTTGGTCAAAAGCAGCTGTCCTATCTGCTTTCCATATTCAGAGAACAATTTCTGATATAGATGGATAAGAGCAACCTGTCCTACAGATGCAACAGCTTGTTTATCTGGCAGAGTTTTAGGTCTTTCTTTTAATCCCAAACTCCCCATCCCGGCTCCAATAGCTCCCGAAGTAACTAATATAACTTCATATCCTCTGTTATGAAGGTTAGCCAGTTCACGAACTAATTTATCTATCCTAGATAGATTCAGCAATCCGTTTTCAAATGTAAGGGTAGAAGTTCCTACCTTTACAACCAATCGTTTTGTGTCTTTTAAATAATCTTTTCGAGTCATAAAATCCCACCTTCCAAATTGTAATTTTCTTTAAAGTATATCATAGTTTGGAGGATTCGTTAAAAGTAAAAAATAGATTAAAAAATGATTATTTTTAATTATCTAAAAAAATTATAAGAGATTAAAGCTTTAAATTTCAAGAAAGAAGACGTATTTTTTTTTGTAATAAAACTAATATATCGTAAGGTAATCTGATTACCTTACGATATATTAGTTTTAAGATCTTTAGAAGTTTAACCCATACATGATCTTTATAAATGTTATAGCGGAAACTACTTGTATTACTCCAATTGTTAATCCATATGTTATAGCTTTAGGTCCCTGGCTAAAGAGAGTGCTTAATTTAACTCTCATTCCTATTCCTGCAAGAGCGATGATCTCGAATTTAGAACTTATAAAGTGAAATATATTTGAAAGATCTCCATTGAATACCCCTAAAGTTTTTAAAGTTGTAAAAATGAAAAATCCAGTAATATACCAAGGTATATTTAATTTTTTAAATCCATTTTTCTTAGTACCTTCTAAAGTAGCCTCATTTACTTCTACCTCAACCTCAATCTCTATTTCCTTTTCAAGTTCAGCCATCTGACTATCTGCAGCGACTTTTTTACCTAAATAAGTAACCAATACCACTATGAATATAATTCTTATTATCTTAAATATCGTAGCTAACTCTAATACCTCACTATTAACTAATTGACCTGCTCCAATAACCTGCCCTACCGATTGAAGAATCCCTCCTATAAGAGCAGAGGTCATAAGGGTGTCTCCATTAAATATTATTCTAGAGATAAGAGGAAGTAAAAACATCAATACAGTTCCAACTAAGTTTACTATTGTAATAGATATCCCGAGATCACTTTTTTCTGGTTTAACAACGGGAGAGACTGCTCCAATTGCCGATGACCCGCATACTGCGTTCCCACTACCCATTAGATATGTAAATTTTTTCTCAAATTTCATCTTTTTCCCAATCCATAGAGCCGCTGCTACAGTTGTTACCATTTGAAGGATAATAAAACTTACTCCTTTGACTCCCACACTAAAAACACTATATATATTCAGGGTTCCTCCTAAAAGAACGATAGAATAAGACAATAAATTTGACTCTGAAAAAACAGATCCAGCAGCAAATTTATCACTTTTAGCTAAAGTATTTCCTATAATAATTCCCAGTATGATAGAGAAACTTGCACCTCCTAATTTGGGAAATACCCCACCTAAAACACTTCCAATATATGCAATCACAGAACA
>DAOUPY010000294.1 GCA_030625925.1 Fusobacteriaceae bacterium
ACATGCACAATAGAATGGCTTCAGAATTTTATAGAATTGATAAGAAATTTCAAAAATATGAAAATTTACTTTGGAATAGAAAAAAATTGAGTAAGTATGGTAGAACTAGAAAATCACTAACTCAAGATTCTATGTTTGTAAAATAAACTACAAGTATTTTGGTGATGCCATTCACTGGCAGAAATTTTGGTGATGCCACTCGCTAGTAGTATTATGCCCTGGGTATAATTTCCTATAATAGAAAAAAGTCATCTAAAATTTAGATGACTTTTTCTATTTTTTTATCTTCAATATCTTTACTGTCTTTGTATTTTTCTTTGCTAAACTCAAGTTTTTGTCATAATTGATCTTGCTCAGCAGGATAAATATGGCATCTATCACAGTCAACTGAGTTATAGTAGACGAAATTGCTGTCAATCGAAAATTAACGTTTTCAGCCACAGTTTTAATGGCTATATCTGCCAGCTTACTCAATGGATTTTCCACTACCTTAGTCAGTGTAATTATTTTTGCCCCATTTTTTTTGGCTATTTCCACAGATTTGATTATCTCATAGGTTTGACCGCTGTGGGATATGGCAAAAACCAAATCATTTGGAGTGGAGTTATTCATACTGGTCAACTGCACATGAGTATCGTCTAGATAGCTGACACTCAGATCTATCTCCAACAATTTATACATAAAATTCTTGGCCACTAGACCTGAAAATCCTGCTCCTAAGATATAGATATTTCTGGCGTTACATATGGCATCTACAGCAGCTTCCATATCCAAAACATCTATAATAGAAGTGGTATTTTTTATAGCTTCCATATTTTGATAGGCTACTTTTTTTATAACTTCTGAACTTGTATCATCCATTGAAATCTGATCATGTACTATCTTACTTTTTTTTGATTTTTTCCTGATCACGGCTTCACTCAGAGCTATTTTAAACTCTGGAAATCCCTTGTATCCCAGTTTTTTTGAAAATCTAATTATACTGGGCTGACTTATCCCTATTAACTCTCCTAATTCCTTGGCTCTCATCCCCTTTATGTTTTCTATATTCTCTAAGATATATTCTGCTATTTTTTTCTCTGTTTTGGTAAATATCTCTTTCATTTCCCTTAATTTTGTTATACAATCCATTTTTATTCAACACCTCTTGTAAAGTATAAAGCATAATTGAAATTTGTGCAAAATTTTATTTTATTTTTGAAATAAAATTACAAAATAGTATCTTTTAAATATAATTTCTCCCCTATAATATTTAAATATTTACAAATGATATGTTATACTATTGAGGTGGTAATAATTAATTAATTTACAGGAGGATCAAATTATGGATAACGCTTTAGAAATCGTAAGAAATATGAGAAGAAAAAATAAAATCAAAAGAGAAGTAACTGATGTTGAAAAAAAAATAAGAGACAACAGAAAAAGAGTTGAATTATTAGATAACTTATCATCATACATCAAGGATACTATGACTACAGCCGAAATAAAAGATATCATTCAAGGTATGAAGAGTGATTATGAGGATAGAATCGATGATTTCATCATCAAAACTGCTGAGTTTTCAAAGGAAAGAAGAGACCTTAATAAAAGTATCAAGGAATTGATGCAGGCCAATCAACTGAATGAAAATAACTAAATAGTATGTTTAAAAAATGAAGGGAAACCTTCATTTTTTTATTGAAAAGAAGTTTTCTCCATACTAGATTCATTTTATAGTTTTGTGGAAATAAATGAAGTATTGTTACTTTGGACATTTAAAATTAAATAGTATGTTAAAGGTCTTATTTATGGGTTATACTTATAGTATAAATTACTGCAGGAGGTTACAATGAATAAATATTTAGTTAATAAAGAAAGGGAAACAGAATATCCAAACCCTATTAAAGTTTTAAAAGGAGAAATTATTGAATGTCTAGAAAAATCTAATGAAAATGGCGATTGGAAAGGTTGGATTTTTTGTAAAACTACTAATAATGAAGGATGGATTCCACAACAAATTATTGATCAAAATAATGGTAAAGGAACTATATTAGAAAATTATGATGCTACAGAGTTTAATCTTGAAATTGGAGAAATTTTGGTTGAAGAAAAAGTTTTAAATGGATGGATTTGGGGTTATAAAGAAACAGAGCCACAAAAGAAAGGATGGGCTCCATTAAACCATATAGAAGTTAAAAAATAAAATATTCAAAAATAAAACACACTATTTAATAGTGTGTTTTTTATTTACCAGAACAATTAAGAATTTGTTCTAATGAAGGAGTTGGAAAATAGAAAACTTGGATGGATAAAAAAGAAATCAAAAAAAGAAAGCTAACTATAGCCTCCTTCTCATTTCTTTCTTAACAATTCACATACATCAGTAATTTACTCTTAATAAACTTTATACAATAAGGTTATAGAAGAAAAGGGTACTAAATAATATAAGAACTATTCCAGAAATTTTATTTATTAAAGTAAGTTGTTTGTTTCCTATCTTATTCCCCACTTTTGAAGCTATTAAGCTGAGAAAGAGCCACCAAAATGATGATCCTAAAAAAACTCCCGACACTAAGGAGAATGCTGTGAAAGTATCTTTCGGAAGGATTCCTATTCCTGCAAAGATAGCTATAAACGAAAGTATGGTTGCTGGGCTGGTAACCGTCAAAAAGAATGTTGAAATATAGTCTTTAAAAAGTTCATTATCCCTATCTATTGCTATTGTCGTTCCATTAGATTCCTTAAAAAAACTTTTTATTCCCAAATATAAAAGAAAAAATATACCTATAGATTGAAAAATATCTTTATAGGTAAGTAGTAGATTGGAAACGGCAGTCATTCCAAAAGCAGCTATACACCCGTATAGTGTGTCTGCTGTAGCTGCTCCCATCCCTGTTATCAAGCCAGAGCTTCTTCCCTTGGTCAGACTTCTTTTTATACATAAGATCCCTATCGGTCCTACAGGGGCAGCTACAAGAAATCCAATTGCAAAACCTTTTATAATAAATTCCATATTAAAACTCCTTTTTCATAAATTATATTAATAGATATTTTAAATATAATATCTTAAATGTTTCAAAATGTAAATAGAATTATTGTATATTTGCAGTTGTATATTTTTAGTAGAAATGAAAATGTTAAATAACAATTAAGAATTTGTTTAGGGAAATAAAAAAAATAAAAAATAAAAAATTAATTAAAATTTAATATTCAGGTAAAATTATGCAAAAATTGGCTTTCTAATTTCCCTATAGAGGCGAATTTGAAGAGTTGTTCGATACGGAAGTCGAGATTTAATAGAAATGCTTAAAAATTGATT
>DAOUPY010000550.1 GCA_030625925.1 Fusobacteriaceae bacterium
CTTTAGAATTTAATGCCCCTATATACCAAGGCCTTGTAGTAGGATCATAGTCAGAGGGTAAATTTTGATCTCCTGCATTTTCATCAAAAAACATTTGCTTTTCAGCGGTTCCATAGGCTATGAATTTAACTGTATTTTCTAAAGTAGATAATTTACCCATATGATGAAGCATATGGTCAGTTTTTTCTTTTTTGCTGTCACCATTATCTATCTCCTTTAAATGATTATCTTCATTTTTATAACTCTCTTCTAAATATATGAGCATTTCAAGAGTATTTGATATTTTTTCATCTAGATGTTTCTCTATAGTCTGGCTTATGAAATCAAATTTTTCCTCCTCCAGTTCCTTTAATTCTTTTGAAAAAATAAAATATGTAATCATTGAAATTATTAATATTGGGATAATTGCCGTAAAAAAATTAACTATATATATATTCTTTTACAAGTTAATTTGATCACAACAGTATAGATATACATTATATATTTTTCTTTCCTCCATTAGACGGAGGATATCCCCCTTTTTAGATTAAAATAATTTAATTTTAATAGGATTATAGTTTGGAAATGGGTAGATATAGTGTAGTATATAAAAGATTATTTTTTGCTATAAAATTAAATTTAGTAATAAAAATAGAAATTAAATAACGAGGTGTAAATATGAAAAAAAGGTTTGGTACATTTAATGGAGTTTTTCTCCCTACCTTTCTTACAATAATTGGTGTAATTTTTTATTTGAGATTTGGGTGGATAGTAGGTAATGCAGGAATAGTAGGAACCCTGGGTATTGTTGTCTTAGCACATATCATTACGATCTCTACCGCTTTTTCCATGGCCAGTATCACTACAAATATGGATGTAAAGGGAGGAGGAGCTTATTTTCTCATCTCTAGAAGTCTCGGTTTAGAGATAGGGGGAAGTATTGGAATTCCTCTCTATTTATCCCAGGTAATATCTGTAGCCCTTTATATTTTGGGATTTATAGAATCTGTTAAACTTATATTTCCAGATATAAATACTCTTTTTCTTTCAATTGGAGTAACAGTGGTTATAGGTATCATCTCTAGTATTGGAGCAAATCTTGCAGTGAAGATGCAATATGGTATATTCTGTCTTATCCTCCTTTCACTGGGTACTATCATTACTTCTGGAAATTATGACTCTGTTCCTGTATCTTTAGGAACATACACACAGAGTGGGAATTTCTGGATGACATTTGCAGTTTTTTTCCCGGCAGTAACAGGTATTTTAGCAGGTGTCAGCATGTCCGGGGATCTCATGAATCCCAGAGAAAATATCCCCAGAGGTACGTTTTATGCTATTGGAGTTACATTTTTAATCTATATCCTGCAAATATTTTGGTTTGGATTTAATGTTCCGGC
>DAOUPY010000052.1 GCA_030625925.1 Fusobacteriaceae bacterium
CTACGGTGAAGAAATTTAAGTCATCCATTACCGAGGTGTAGTCGGGCATTCCGTAGGATATAAGCTCCCTTTCGGTCATCTCTCCTAAAAAATCTCCATTATTATCCACTACCGGAAACCCTGGTTTCTCCTCTGTGATAAGCCTTCTGGCTATATCGTCCAAGGTATCGTATGGGCTGACTGGTTTTATTGTGGGATCCATAACATCTTCAGCGGTGATCTTATTTTCAATCTTTACATTGATATGACTTAAAAGATTATAGACTTCAGCCCCTGTCTTGGCATTTTTCAATTTTTCCAACAAGACCTTATCTTTGACAGCTATCTTAGTGATAGAAGACATGATCTTTAAGATAACCTTACTCTTCAAAGTTTCGGCTGTGATCATAAAGAATATTTTTACCAGATCTTTATTTCTCATATCTGCCATCTCACATTCAATAGGTTCTTTCATGATACCTATTGATATAAGGATATCGTCATACCCGTCTATTCTGGCATGGGGAATAGCTATACCGCTACCTATGGCGGTCGAGACCTCAGCTTCTCTGGCAAGAACTGATTTTTTAATAGAATCTACAGATTCATTGAATGTTTTGTCATATTTAGCTGTATTATCGATCATCTGAGCAATAATGTCTTCCTTGGTGTTTCCCTCTAAATTTAAGTAGATACACTTAGGATTTAAGTAACTTGATAATTTCATATATAACCTCCAAAATTTTATTTTATATTTTATTATACAATATGCAGCGTCACGTTGCTTTTTATTTTAATAATAATTTTATTAAAATTATTAATAGGGCAATTAAGGGGAAAAATTGTAGATGTAAGTTTGGCCAGTACACCTATAATGACACAGGCTGTTAACCTGTTAATCATATTTTTGTTCATTTTTTTTAAACCTCCCTTTCACCGATAGCAAATTAAACCTTTAATTTTTAGTTATATTTTTTCAACTGCTTTAAGGTATTATATAACTTTTGAGAGTAATTTAATAATACTAATTTTATTTTTTAAAAAAAATATAAGTAAAGACTTGTGTAAGGGTGAAGTTTATGGATTGATTTCTTTGCAAATTCAAAACTTTTTATTTCTTACTAATTATAGAAATTATAACAAATAAAATTTTATTTATTACTTCCTTAATATCATACCTTATTAAGAGCAAAATAAAAAGCAGCTAAACAAGCGTTTAGCCACTTTTTATCTGGATGCCACGTCACGTTGCTTTTTTATTCTATTTCTGCCTTGGCAGCAGATAATCTTGCTATAGGAATCCTGTATGGGGAACAGCTGACATAGTCAAAGCCAAGACTATTTACAAATTTGATAGAGTGGGGCTCTCCTCCGTGTTCGCCGCATATTCCAATCTCTAAATCTTTATTGACACTTCGTCCCTTAGTGGTAGCAATATCCATGAGTTGTCCCACACCTTCAATATCTATTATTTTAAATGGGTCAACCTCCAACACTTCCTGCTTCAGATAGGCAGGTAAAAATGTTCCTGTATCATCTCTAGAATACCCGAAGGTCATCTGTGTTAGGTCATTTGTACCAAAGGAGAAAAATTCTGTTTCCAGGGCTATCTTATCTGCTGTTAGAGCAGCCCGGGGAACTTCGATCATAGTTCCAATCTTATATCTGACACTACTTTTTCTCTCTTCAAAGACCTTTGTGATGGTATCTAAGATAAGTTGTTTTTGTAACCTATATTCCTCTACCTTTCCAACTAAGGGAACCATTATCTCAGGATATACATCTATTCCCCTGGAATTAACTTCCAGTGCAGCTTCTATGATAGCTCTAGTCTGCATAACAGTGATCTCAGGATAGGTGATTCCCAGACGGCATCCACGGTGTCCTAACATTGGATTGGATTCCTTTAGATGTTCTACAGCTTCTCTGATTTTTCCTGCTGGAACATTAATTTCGTGAGCTAACTCCTCTTGTTTTTCCTTGGTATGCGGGAGAAATTCATGGAGAGGAGGATCAAGCAATCTTATGGTCACAGGTTTTTCTTTCAAAATTTCAAAGATACCTGCAAAATCTTCTCTTTGGAGGGGCAGCATCTTAGCTAGAGCTTTTTCCCTACCACTTGTGTCGGGAGCCAAGATCATCTCTCTCATGGCCTTGATTTTGTCCTCTTCAAAGAACATATGCTCAGTTCTGCAGAGTCCTATCCCTTTAGCTCCAAATTCAATTGCTTTTCTAGCATCTTTAGGGGTATCTGCGTTTGCTCTGACTTCCATTCGGGCTATCTTATCTGCAATCTCTAAGACCTGGTGGAAATTTTCATCTAATTTTGGAGCTTTGGTTATAAGTTTGCCTTCATAGACCATTCCTGTACCGCCATCTAGAGAAAGAAAATCTCCCTCTTTGAACACCTTATCTCCTACTCTAAATTTCCTTTTTTTATAGTCTATTACTATTTCTCCCGCTCCGGCGATACAACATTTCCCCATTCCACGAGCGACCACAGCTGCATGGGAGGTCATCCCACCACGAACAGTTAGAAATCCTTGAGCTAAATTCATACCATTTATATCCTCAGGAGAAGTTTCTAGTCTGACCAAGATGGCTTTTTCATATTTTTCTACTTCATCAGCAAAGAATACAACTTGACCTACAGCAGCTCCTGGTGCAGCAGGAAGTCCATGAGTAAGGACTTCTATATCTATTTTTTCTGTATCAAATACTGGATGGAGGAGTTCATCGATCTTACTGAGCTTCATCCTTCTGATTACTTCCTCTGAACCTATCTTCTTTTCATTATAGAGGTCCATGGCTATTTTTATCATGGCCATCCCAGTTCTTTTTCCAGTTCTGGTCTGGAGGAGCCAAAGTTTTTTGTTTTCCACTGTGAACTCCATATCCTGCATATCTGTATAGTGATCTTCTAGTGTTGTCTGAATCTTATATAGGTCTTTATATACTTCAGGCATGAGTTCTTCTAGGGAAGGATGGGACATTCTCCTGTTTTCCATGGAGATATTATTTCTTACTGCCCATTCAATAGATTCTTTTTTTGTTATTTGCCATGGAGTTCTGACACCTGCCACCACATCTTCCCCTTGGGCATTTACCAAAAACTCTCCATTAAAATAATTTTCACCAGTAGCCGCATTTCTTGTAAAGGCTACCCCAGTGGCAGAATCAGAGCCTGTGTTTCCATAGACCATAGATTGTATATTTACTGCTGTTCCCCAGTTAGAAGGAATTCCTTCTATAGCTCTATATGTGATGGCTCTGTCATTCATCCAGCTCCTGAAGACAGCCAATATAGCCAGCCATAACTGTTCATATGGATCTTGCGGAAACTCGAGCCCCATTCTTTTAGAGATAATATCTTTAAATCGTTCTACTAACGTTTTTAGATTTTGCACATCAAAGTCAAGATCAGTTTTTATGTTTAACTCTTTTTTATAGTTACCGATTATCTTTTCAAAGGGATTGAGATCCTCTTTGGATTCGGGTGTCATCCCCAGGTCTACATCGCCATACATTTGAATAAATCTTCTGTAGGAGTCCCAAGCAAACCTTGGATTGTTAGTAATAACAGATAATCCTTCTACTATTTCATCGTTCAGCCCCAAATTTAAAACGGTATCCATCATCCCAGGCATAGACTGTCTGGCTCCAGATCTGACTGAAAATAATAACGGGTTTTTAGAATCTCCAAATTTTTTACCTAAGATATCTTCAACTTCAGAAATACCATCTTT
The DNA here is from genome assembly GCA_030625925.1 of Fusobacteriaceae bacterium. GTDB lineage: Bacteria > Fusobacteriota > Fusobacteriia > Fusobacteriales > Fusobacteriaceae > Psychrilyobacter. Next base: position 3,726 of record DAOUPY010000052.1, read on the forward strand.
TACTTCATTCCAAATGGATTCTTTCAATGCAATTTCTCCAAATTCAGTATAAAAATTACACATCTCGGTAGTCAATTTAAATCCGGGAGGTACTGGAACACCAATTTTGGCCATTTCAGCTAGATTTGCTCCCTTTCCTCCCAGTAAATTTTTGAGTTCTGCTCCACCATCGGCTTTCCCATTACCGAATCTATAAATCTTACCCATATCAACTACCTCCCTCTTGGCCATCTCAGCTAGATTGGCCCCCTTTCCACCCAATAAATTTTTAAGCTCTGCTCCACTGTCGGCTTTCTCATTACCGAACCTATAAACCTTATCCATATCAAATACCTCCCTCATTTTTAAGCTAAATTTTTTTTATCATTAATTTACAAAAAATATCACTGATAAAACATTTTTTGCATAGATTCCACAGATATAAAATTTAATTTTCATAGATTAAAAATCCGAACCCCCTGCATAAGATATATTAAGAAATAAATTTTAAGCTGATTGTCTGAATTTTATTCTTCCTAGTATTCCCGCCTTAATCCTTATTATCTTCAGGTTCACCTTCGGTATTTTTCACTGTCAACTGCTTTTAAGTTTTAGCAGCTGCGTGTTAATTATCTACTGCTTTATTTGTTGTTTACCTACAAAATAAAAAAGAGCAGAAAAAAATCTGCTCTTTTATGAGTTCCTGTTAAAACGCTTCCATTGAATCTCCATAGATAGTTCTGTTGCCCACTATAATTGTACTCACATCGGAAAGGTCGCTTATTTCATCTCCTACTTTGATAGTACTGTTTTTACTGTCCAAATAAAATTCTTTTCGTCCAATATATATATCCCCATTTTTATAAATTACGACTAACATATAATCACCTCTTAAAAAATATTTTGTTATCATAGATAATACTGTACTTTCCAAATTTTCCTTTTAATATTTTAAATTAGGGTATTTATAAGAAAAAAGTAATAGGAAATAAAAAAAAGAAGAAGTATACTCTGTTAAGATAATTTTTACTGTAATAGGGAGGGAATTATGGAGGATAAAAAAAGTCAAGAGACACGAAAAGCTGTGAATATTTTTATACGGATAAGTTTTATAGCAATACTTTTCATATGGAGTTTTACAATAATAAAACCGCTTTTTATGATTACCCTGTGGGGGATAATAATAGCGGTGTCAAGTTTTCCACTTCATAAGGGACTCACAAAAATATTGAAGGGAAGAGATAAACTATCAGCGATATTATTGGTAGTCATAGGTTTAATATGTGTGATCTTACCTGTGGTATTATTTATGGATTCTACAATACAGAGTTTGGGAAAGGTAGCAGGAAATTTAAAGTCTGGAACACTGACCATACCGCCAGTGAGTGAAGAAATAAAACAAATTCCTATACTAGGTGAAAAAATAGATGAACTATGGACATTGTTTAGAGGGGATTTTAGAGATGTAATAGAAGAAGTTAGTCCTCAGCTTCAAATATACGCTCCTAAAATTTTAGGGATAATTTCAAAATTAGGGATAACCGTAGTTCAATTTATCTTTTCAATATTGATAGGAGGAATATTTCTTATGAATGCAGAGGTTTCCAGAAGGGGTGCCAGTAAAATTTTTAAAATATTGATAGGAGAATTTGTTGAAGATTTTCATGAGGTAGCGGCAGGAACCATAAGAAGTGTCGTTCAAGGAGTTGTAGGGATAGCAATAATTCAAGCTGTTTTTGCAGGAATTGGGATGCTGGCAGTAGGGGTTCCAGGTGCAGGGATATGGAGTATACTGGTTATGATCTTGGCTGTAATTCAACTGCCGCCAATGATAATATTGGTCCCGATAGCTATGTATGTATATTCTACACAAACTATAACTATTGGTGTGCTATACATAATATGGACTCTGTTTGTAGGAGTTTTAGATAATATATTGAAACCGTTTCTCTTGGGAAGAGGTGTGGATATACCCATGCTTGTAATTCTGCTGGGGTCTTTAGGAGGAATGCTTACTTACGGGATAATCGGGCTTTTTGTCGGACCTGTAATTTTAGCTTTAGGATATAAGTTTATAGTGGCGTTGGTAGAAAAAAGTGAAACAAAAAATAGTGATTAGCTATTTAATTTAAGATAACAATGGGGGGGAGGATGAAATTTTTTACATTTGAATATGAAGGATTAGAGGAGATGGGTATACTAACAAAGGATGGGAAAAAAATAATACCGATAGATGAGGTTGAGTTAAGTCAGGAATTTTTTGATATGAATGATTTTATAGAGACCCATGAAAAAAGTGATATAGAAAAATTAGATAAACTCTGGAAGGGAGAGAAAAAAGCGGATGTATACTACGATTTTGATAAGATTTTAGTATTAGCTCCCATTCCTCTGCCGCTCCATGACGTTATATCTGTCGGATTGAACTATAGGGCACATATACCAGAGACGGTAGTTGAGTTAAACATAAAAAATGAGGTCCCTGTAAGTCCTGTAATATTTAGTAAGAGAGCAAGACATGCAGGTGGTGCAGAGGCTGTGATACCATTGCATGATGACCTTACAAAAAAATTAGACTATGAAGTGGAATTAGGGGTAGTGATAGGAAAGGAAGTTTCCCAAGTCATAAAATCAGAGGTCAAAGAGAGTATCTTTGGGTATACAATTATGAATGATATATCTGCCAGGGATCTTATGGTTAAACATCAGCAGTGGACTATCGGGAAGGGGCTGGATGGAGCTGTAGTTATGGGACCATGTATCGTCCATAAAGACTATATAGATTATCCGGTAAAACTGGATATAAGTGCTAAGATAAACGGAGAACTGAGACAGGACTCCAATACTGAAAATTTTATATTTGATATAGATACCTTGGTTTCAGATATATCAAAGGGGATAACCCTAGAAGCAGGAGATATAATCTCTACAGGAACACCGGCAGGGGTCGGGATGTCCTTTGATCCGCCGAAGTATTTGAAAGATGGAGATATTATAGAGTGTGAGATAGAGTCCATAGGAGTGTTGAAAAATATAGTGAAGGGATAGAACCTCATCTAGATAAAAACGATTAAATCTGAAAAATGGATTTAGTCGTTTTTTTATAGAGTATGGTATAATATAGAAAAAATTAATTCATTCTTTGTGGGGGTATTAATTATTAAAGTTGGAGGTAAAGATGAAAAAATTTAACTATATGGAAATGACAAATGATGGGTATAAGATTACTTGTGGGATAGAAAACGAAGTAATGTGTAATATATATGTCTGTGTAAAAGAGGGAACAGCTGAAAAATTAGCCAAAGAATTATCTGAGAAAAGAATGAATGCAGGAATGGAATGGGAATTATATGATTTTGAGGAAGAGAATGGAAATAAGGGTGTAGGATATACCTTTACTGCCGAGGAAGAAGATGTGAATTTTGAAGCTATGGTAGAGTTATGTCATATCAATGACTTTAACTGTGTATATGAGATGGAAGCTTTCAATGGAGATTTAGAAGGATATGAAGAGAAGATCGAGGAAGAATTTGGAGAATTTTTTGATGCAAAATTTGAAGAGATTGAAGAATTAGAGGAACAGATAGCTAAGGAAAGCAGCAAATAAAAGTTTAACTTTTCATTTATGTAAATTAAGAACTTTGAGAGAGTTTTGTCAGAAACCATAAGGGGGACTGTAAATGTTGATTAGAAAACCGGTGGAAATCGATATTTCTAGGTTACAAGATTTTTTAGAGCTGGTCATCTCTGATACCTCTAAAAAAGAGGGGATAGAAGAGGATGATTTTGTTTTAGAAGAGGTTAAAAGTAAGATGGAAGTTCTGAAAAACTATTTACAAGAACCTGATAAAGATAGCAGGTTTTTGACTGCTTTAGATGGGAAAAAAATAATAGGTACAATATCTTCGACCTTATGTGGTGGTAAAATTCTAGAGTTATTAGGAAATAAAGTTGAAAGAGAATTTCAAATTGGAATTATCTATATTCATCCCGACTATCAAAGAAAAGGTGTGGCGACCAATCTTTTCAATGAGATGAATAAAATTTTAAAAAATAGAGAAATCATAAAATTTTATTTGGATAGTGGATATATAGAGGCACAAAAGTATTGGAAGAAAAAGTTAGGATCCCCTTTGTTTGTAGAAAAAAATTGCTGGGGAGAAGGGGTAGATCATATGATATGGAAAAGCAGTTTAAATTAAAAATAAGCTAGTTTCAATATTTTAGCCACCTAGAGGATAGGTGGCTAAAATATTGAGAAAAAATGTTGACAAAGTTGAGAAAGAAGGATATACTCATCCTAAGTTAGCAATCTAATCCGATGAGTGCTAACAACTGGCTAATTGGAGTGGTGGGTATGATTACAGATAGAGAAAAGCTAGTGTTAGGAGCAATAATTGACTATTACCTGACCTCAGGTGGAACCATAGGTTCTAGAACA
>DAOUPY010000005.1 GCA_030625925.1 Fusobacteriaceae bacterium
TCAAATGAATTTATGAAAATGGAGGAACTTATGAAATATCTTATATTGGGAAATGGAATTGCGGGGATCTCAGCTGCACTTTCTGTGAGGGCTCATGATGAAACCGGGGAAATATCCGTTGTAACTAAATCACCCATGCCATTTTATTACAGGATCAGGCTCATTGAATATCTTGCAAAAAAAACTCCTTTGGAAAAGTTAATAGCCTATGGAGAAGCTTTTTATGATGATAAAAAAATAAAAGTAACTTTAAATAAGGAGGCCATTAGGATAGATAGTGAAAATAAAAAAGTAGAGTTTAAAGACGGGAGTATGATGAGCTATGACAGACTTCTCTTAGCTGCAGGAGCCAGGCCTCGTTACCCAAATATAGAAGGGATGGATAAGGAAGGCATCCTTAAATTTCGAGGAGCCAGTGATTCAGATAAGATAATACAGCATATAGAGATATGTGATCGTGTTGTGGTCTTAGGAGGAGGGGTGTTAGGGATAGAAACCGCTAACTCCTTGGTAGCCTTGGGAAAAGATGTTACTGTGGTAGAATCAGCTGACAGGCTGCTCCATAGGCAGTTAGACAGGGAAGGATCTGAAATATTACAAAAGACATTGGAAGAAAAGAAGATAAAATTTATATTGGGTAAAACTATTAAAAGAATTATCGAAGACAAAGGTGTTAGTGGGATAGAATTTGAAAATGGGACTATTTTTGATACCAAATGTGTAGTTCTTTCAGCCGGAATTATTCCCAGACTGGAGTTGTGTGAAAGTGCTGGTGTTGCTTTTAACAGGGGAATTATCGTAGATGAGCATATGGAAACTAATATAAGTGGGATCTTTGCTGCTGGAGATGCTGCTGAATATAAAGGAACCCTTTATGGACTTTGGGCACCCTCTAAGGAACAGGGGGAAGTAGCTGGGGGGAATATGACCGGTATTAAGATTAAAAACTATAATCCTACTCTGCCTGAATTACGTCTCAAAGTTACAGGTATATCTCTATTCTCAGGAGGGAATATAGATGAGAATGGAGCAGTTATCTACAGGTATAATAAGGACGGCATCTACAGAAAGTTCTTTGTAAAGGACAATATCATAGTAGGAGCTATTCTTATCGGTGACATGAAAACATCTATGATGGCCGGCCATTTTATAAGATCAAAGGAGAGCCCAGAGGTTCTTTATGGATTATATGAATAGATTTTTTTAGTTATTTGATAATATAAATTTTAAAATAACTTCATAAACCAGGACGGAAATAAAGCTGCTTTATAAAGCAGCTTTTTCGCTTTACTGTTAAGGAATTTCACCTCTATAACAGGATATTTAACTAAATTATAGTATAAAATTATTGAGATAAAAAAAATGTTCTAAAGGAGGAATAAATTTTATGTCTACAAGTACTAGGGGTGGGATAAAGGAAAAATATCTCTTTGGAGTGGAGAGAGAATAGCTATTCTTATTATTTTTTTTCAGCTTTTGTAGTATAATAGAATTACAGAAAAAAAACTTGTAAACATAAGGATAGAGGTGATAAGGTGAAAAAAGTAAAGTTAATCTATAACCCCTTTTCAGGGAATAATAAAATAATAAATCAGATAGACACAATAATAGGGGTATATCAAAAACATGGGTATCAATTAATACCATTTAGAATCTCCTACGAAGCTTCTTTAGAAGATGCTTTCACAGATTTGAATGAGGAGGGGTGGGACCATCTTCTCCTCGCTGGTGGAGATGGATCTGTCAGCGACACTATCAATATGATGAAAAAAAAGAAAATCGATCTGCCAGTTGGTATCCTGCCAACAGGGACAGCCAACGATTTTGCTAAATGTATCGGTATACCGTGCAATCTAAAGGAAGCCTGTGAACAGATAATAACCTCTGAATCAAAAAAAATCGATCTGGGGTATGTCAATGGAAGATTTTTTATAAATGTGTTGAGTTTTGGATTGTTTACAGAAGTATCCCAAAATACTCCTACAAATCTAAAAAACACCATGGGAAAACTAGCTTACTATATCAACGGAATCAAGGAACTTCCAAAATTTAAAAAATTAAAGATATTTGTAGAGGGAAAGGAATCTTTCTATGTGGGAGATGCTTTTTTAGTATTTATTTTCAATGGAAGAACAGCTGGAAATATTAACATTGCATATAAAGCAGAGTTAGATGACGGGATGCTGGATGTAATAATAATAAAAGCAGACCTGGTACACACAGCTAAATCCTTTTTAAATTTTTTAATTAGAAATCATCTAGAAGATACTGATAACGGAATAGCTTATTTTAGAACAAACAATGTCAGGATAGATTGTGCTGAAGATCTCCGTACCGATATAGATGGAGAAAAAGGACCAGAGTTCCCGCTGCACATAACCTGCAAAGAGCATAGTTTAAATGTCCTGGGATATAAGAAGGTCAAACCTAAGCAGATAGATAAGTTTTTAGAAAACCTAAGATCGAACTTACCTAAAAAAACAAAGTAATTTATACTAGAGGGGGGAAACTATGAATCTAAAATATTTTTCAACATTAAAATTTATATTTATTAAAGCTACAAACGATCTGTTTCCACATTCAAAAGTAAAGATCCTTCACTCGCTGAATAATGGAGTCTTAGGAGAAATAATAGGAGAAACCAGTGTCACAGAAGAGGAAATCCAAATGATCAAAGATAGAATGACTCAAATAATTCATTCGGATATCCCTGTAAAGAGACAGGATGTGAAAAGCTGCAAATTTACTAAACATTCATGTTTTGATAACAGGGAAGATATCGCAAGATTGGTGGAATACTCCCCTGATCACGATATTAGTTTATATGAAATAGACGGCTTTTACGATTTTTTCCATAACGGACTTTTTCCCAGTACCGGTTATATAAACTTATTTGATATTTTAAAATATGAAGATGATAATGGAATAATTTTAAAAGCTCCAATTAAAGAAGGAGTATATACCCTTCCTAAAACCGTAAATCACCCTAAATTAGCAAAAATATTTTGCGAGAGTGAGAGATGGGGGGAAATATTAGACATTCCAGATGTAGGAGCATTGAATAAAGTAAGCCTGGAGGGTGATATTGGAGAGTTAATCAGAGTCAACGAGGCATTGCATGAAAAAAAATTAGCTTATGTAGCTGATGAGATAACTAACTGCAAGGATATTAAACTAGTTACAGTAGCGGGACCTTCGTCATCGGGGAAAACTACCTTTACCAAAAGGTTAGCTATCCAGTTAAGGGCCAATGGAGTAAAACCAGTGGTGATATCTCTAGATAATTATTACAGGGGAAGAAAATATATCCCTTTAGATGAAAATGGGGATAAAGATTTTGAATCTATAGACGGCTTAGATCTAAATTTATTAAATAAACATCTAGTTAAATTAACTGCCGGGGAGGAAGTGGAAGTTCCCATCTATAATTTCCATACCGGGCAGAGGGAGACCAAGGGTATCCTGACTAAACTTTCTGAAAATGGACTCCTCCTAATTGAGGGAATTCACGGCTTAAATGAAAAATTAACCAGTCATATTGAGAAAAAACATAAATTTAAGATCTATATCAGCTGTTTAACTGCATTAAATATCGATGATCATAATCGTATTCCAACCAGTGAAGTCAGGAAGTTAAGGAGAATTGTGAGAGATTCATTATCCCGTGGAACCTCTGCTAACGGTACTTTAGATATGTGGGATTCCATACGAAAAGGGGAGGAAAAAAACATTTTCCCATACCAAGAGGAAGCCGATGCTATCTTCAACTCTAATTTAATCTATGAATTGGGAGTATTAAAAAGATATGCAATAAAGGAGCTGAAGAAGATCGATTCATCCAGCCAGCACTATGAGGAGTCTATAAGACTCATAAAATTCTTGAGTTACTTTAGGGAGATAGATAAGGAATTGGTTCCAGATAATTCTATATTAAAGGAATTTATAGGGGGCAGTTATTTTTATAAATATTAGATGGAGGTTTTATGAAAAAACTAATTTTAATAGCTGTATGTTTCACGATATTAGGAGGCTGCAGCTCAAATAGGATTAAAGATGAAGGGGTAAAGAGAGATGGTGTTTTAACTGCAGTCCAGATGTCTGCTTGGATGTATGGTTCCCATGTTTTATCAGATGATACAGGAAAACCATTGACTGCTTTAAGTGGTCAAAAGATTGATTTGGATGAGTATGATGGGCAAAATGTAGAGGTAAAGGGGACTTTAAAAGGTGGATATCCTGTAGATTCAGGACCTGAATATTTAGAAGTTCAGTCTATTAAGGCAATAAAAAATTAAGTTATAAAAGGGTAATGGTCAAATTGATCATTACCCTTTATTTTTACTCTATAATTTCTTTATATGTTATATTTTGAACAGCTCCAAAAGCTTGAAGTTCCAATTGATCTCCTGCACAATTAATGCTCGAACCATCTATCTCAATCTCAGTTGATTCTATAAATGATCTTGTAAATCCTAAGAAGTTGATACTGACAGGATAACTTAATACAAATTTTTCTGCCTTAGCTGCATCTCCTTCAAATTTAGTTCTTATAGTAATATTTCCAGTGGTTACTTTAGGAATACCTCTATAATAACTAAATAAAACTTCCAGACTCCTAGTATTTTTTAGGAGTTCCTTTAAATTAATATCTCTAATCTTTATTTGTTTTTTTATAGACAGATATTTATCTATTGTATCGATAATTATATCCAATTTTTCCCCATCTTCATTTGAAATAATCTTAAAATTTCCATTAGTTTTCTTATTTTTAAAATTCAGTTCAAACCCATCGAATAAATTTTTAAAGAATATATATACGTTTCTTCCTTTTATATTAACTGTGTTTTCAGAAACTTTGTAGGCAAATCTCATAACTTTATCATCTTCTAGTAGAAGCCTTAAATTGAAATCATTATTTTTAAAATCTACAACTTGATATTTCCCTGACATATGAGATTTAATGGCAACACCATAGATTGTTTGGTCATTACACCTTATATCCACTTTTCCAGCAAATATTTTATTCTCTAATTTCATTTGAGGAAGGTCTGTATATTCAAAAGGAATCTTTATATCTAACGCCTTATAGTGATTAATATCGGAAAAATCATCGACTTTGTAGGCTGGGAATCTTTTTTCCCTAAATTCAACTAATCTTATCTGTCTATTTCTAACTTCTGTTTCAATTATTTCCCCTTTCAGGGTCTTCCCATCTAGATAGAATGGGATTTCCAGATTTTCTACAACATATTCTTCTTCTATGGATTCAGTCTTCCCTCTTACAGTCTCTATTTTTTCTTCTAGAGCCTCTGGATTATTCTCTATTATCAATTCTTCATTTTTAACAATAATTTCATTAGTTTTTAGGCTCTCTGTTTTTTCTACCCCCGCTTGTTCTTCATTTTTATCAAACATTTTTAATTGTTTTTCCTTTTTCTTTTTACTTACTTTTTCTTCGTTTTCACTTTTTACGTATTCTAAATCTTCATTTAAATTTTCAGCCTTCAATTCTCCAACTTCAACTTCTATTTCTTCAACTTCTATTTCCTCAACTTCTATTTCTTCATTACTTTCAACTTTCAACATTTGAATTTCTTCTGTATTTTCAACTTTTTCAATTTCAGTCTCTATCTTCTCACCATTAAAATACAAGGCCATTTTTTTTACGAAGTTTAAGTCATCTTCGTAGATAAATTCAAAGCCATTTGAAATTAACCATGATTCATCCTCCATGGAAATAGGGCTGGAAGTCACAAAATATCTAGCTGTATTGGATAAATTTGTTTTAGAAAATACCAAGGTAAGAATCTCTTTAGTATCTTCGTCTAGATTAATTCCTAATAAAATCAAGTTTTTCTCCTGCAATTCTCCATTTAATTTCTCCCAAAAATGGTTATACAATTTCAATTTTTTTACCTTTCTCATATTTTGAGAAGTTAATATTATTCGTTCTGTATGTGTATAATCACCTAAAATTTTAAATAAATTCATATTAGATTTTATGAGTTTTTTCTCACAAAAAACATTGTGAATCTCTCCGTCTTTCCATATAGAATCTAAAATTTTAGAATGATTGTGGGTAATAACGGTATCTATCTCGCCTATTTCAGAAAGATAGGAATAAGGGTTGGGTTTCCCCTCTAATTGCAGCTCATCGCCGAGAAGTGATATCAGATTCATCATATTTCCAGCAGCACTATCTAAAAATATTTGAGAAACTTCTGTCAATCTTTCCCTGTCCTCTACTTTTTCTTTTATATCCTCACTGAGTTCCTTGTAGATTTTTAAGGCCAGCTCGTTCTTTGTAGGAATATTTAATCTTCTATTTATATTGTCACCTATCCAAAGTGCATAATTATTATAATTTACCTTTTCAAAAATTTCCAAATCATTCCCTCCTGCATAAATATACTTGGTTAATTATACTTTATTTTTGCTCTATTCACAATGAAATTTAAGAAAAGCCATATATATGATTTATCACTCTTGTTGATATATATATATATTTATAAACTGTCATTAAGTTAATTGAAAAAAAAAGTCAAATGGTGTAGTATTAAGGTGAATTTTGTTTCGATGGTGATGAAAAATATTGGAAAAATGATATAAAATAATTAAAATGATATCGTAATAAATAATTTAAGAGGTGGTCGTATGAAAAATCTAGATTTAACTAAGGTAACGGATGCTGTAGAAAAGATGTGTATGGAAGCCAATTTTTACCTGGGTTCAGATGTTTTAGATAATTTAAAAAAAATTGCTGAAACTGAAGTTTCTCCTGTAGGGAAAAATATATTGAAGCAAATCGTAACTAATCATGAAATTGCTCAAGAGAATCAAGTACCTATGTGCCAGGATACCGGTATAGTAGTGGTATTTTTAGAAATAGGTACAGAGGTTTATATGGATGGAGATATCTATGAAGCTGTAAATGAAGGGATCAGAAGAGGATACGAAAAGGGATTCTTGAGAAACTCAGTTGTAAAAGATCCATTAGACAGGGTAAATACAAAGGATAACACCCCTGGAATTATCCACACTAAATTAGTACCTGGTAGTGATAAGGTGAAGATTATCGTAGCTCCTAAGGGTGGCGGAAGTGAAAATATGAGTGCTATTAGGATGTTAAAGCCAGCTGATGGTATCGAAGGTATTAAGGAATTTGTTGTAGAAACAATTAAAAAAGCTGGTGGAAATCCATGTCCTCCAATTATTGTAGGAGTAGGAATCGGTGGATCTTTTGAAAAAGCTGCATTATTAGCTAAAGAATCTCTAATGAGAGACGTCAATGACAGCAGTTCAAACCCTATAAATGCTAAATTAGAAGATGAATTATTAGAATTAGTAAATAAAACTGGAGTAGGACCTATGGGATTAGGTGGAAGAAACACAGCTTTATCAGTAAAAGTAGAAACTTATCCTTGTCATATCGCGTCACTGCCAGTTGCTATCAACTTAAATTGTCATGCTGCCAGACATAAGGAAATAATCTTATAAAAGCATCTTAATTAAAAGTAGTAAATTGAACAAATAAAAAACTAAACCATGAGTAAAAAAGTTATAAAATTTGTATCTAATATTTAATTTTGTTCATTTTTATTCGTGGCAAAAAATTCTTAGGATTTAATATATGGAGGTTATAAAATGAAATTAACAACACCATTGAAAGACAGTGATATAGAACAATTAAAAGCAGGAGATACTGTAAAGATCTCCGGAACTATCTATACAGCAAGAGATGCAGCCCACGCAAGATTAGTTAAACTCTTAGAAGAAGGAAAAGAATTACCTTTCGACCCAAAGGGACAAATCATCTATTATGTAGGACCAACTCCTGCAAAGCCAGGAAAAGTAATAGGAAGTGCAGGACCTACAACTTCTTATAGAATGGATCCATATGCACCAAAATTAATCGAAGTTGGATTAAAAGGAATGATTGGAAAGGGTGCTAGAAGTGAAGAAGTAAAGGAATGTATCAAAAAACATAAGGCGGTATATTTTGCAGCAGTAGGAGGAGCAGCAGCTCTTATCGCACAATCTATTCAAAAAGCTGAAGTTATTGCATATGATGATTTAGGAGCAGAAGCTATTAGAAAGATGGAAGTAGTAGATTTTCCTGCCATCGTCATCAATGACATCTATGGTAATGACCTCTATGAAATGGGGCAGAAAGAATATAACTGCGAAGATTAATTTAGCTGACTCGACTTGTACAACATTTTGTTAAGATTAAAAAATACATAACAAAATAGAATTTTTTATATAGGAACTCCTAATTGTAATAGGAGTTCCTGTTTTTATTCTCCTTCTTTTATTTTAGCTGTGTCTTTCGCTTTTTTCGCTTCCGAAGAACTCACATCTTTAACAATAATTCCTATTAACACTAATAATCCAACGTATCCTACAGTAGGGTAAATTATATTAACAAGCTGTGCAAATGGTAATATATTTCCTCCAAAGAATCCTACCGCTCCTAATGTAATAGTTAAAATTGTATATTTTTTTGTTTTTTCTTCTGAAAAACGTGCTATAACTGTCCATAGTAAGGATGTTGCAGATGTATAAATACCTAAAAAAATGATTGCTGCGAAAATAGTTTTAAAAATAGGCAATACTCCGTTTGCTAATGTTAAAACAGGAATTGCAGATTGATTTACTATAACAATATCACTTAAAAGAGCGAGAGCTACCAAAATTAACGCTTTGACAAATAATGCCGGTCCAAGAATTGATACTGCTATTACTTCTTTTTTATTCTTGAGAAGCTTCCCCAATGAAGGTATAAAACTTGCTAGTCCTAAAATATTCATTCCAACATATAAAATACTAGATTTCCACCAATTTGAAGATGCTCGATACATCTCTAAAGAACCTACTACTGCATTACCTTCTATTATTCCTAATGGATTTTTAAAAATAGTTGCGACTGCTATAAATATAGTCAAAATAATAATTACAGGTCCAAGTATGCCAACTATATCAATAAGTTTATTTAGGCCTAAAAGTATTGTACCAGTAGTTAATACAGCCATTATGGCACTACCCATATATAGTGGTATACCATAACTTTGGTTTAATGTAGCTCCGGCTCCTGACAACATAATCGCAAATACCGTGACAATAAAAATCATTGTGTACCAGCTTAATCCGGTGCCAACCCATTTTCCTAAATAGTACTTAAAAACATCTTCATTTTTAACAACACCTTTTTCCATGCCAAGCTTTATAAATGCGTGAGTTGAATATACAAACAATGCTAAAGTAATTACTGCACCAAGTATGCCCATCAAACCGTAAGCTGAAAAGAACTGCATCACCTCCTGGCCCGTAGCAAACCCTGAACCAATAAGTAATGCTATAAAAGCACCTGCAACTTTAATCACAGTTACAATATCTATTGATTTTATTGTCTTGTTAACCATAATAGTATTCTCCTTTTTTCAATTCTCATAATCCCTCCCCTCATATTAAAAAAATGTATAAAGATTATTCACAAACATGTGCTATAAAAATAGAATCGTATTATTTTAGAAATTAAAATTGTTTCGCAGAACAGTTATTATTTAATAATAACATATAGTATATATATGTCAATACTGCCGGGCTTAAAAATATAATAAAAAATGAATTTGATCTAAAAGGTATAGAGATTCCCTTTGCAAGACGTGTAGTGATATTTAAAAATCAGAGTGTGACAGAACAGAAAAAATAACATTTAAACTTTAAAAATGCTGAAACTGTCTATAGGATATATGTTAAAAAGCTTTAAAATAGAAGATCTGTAAAAAAAAAGGCTCTTAGATATATCTAAGAGCCACAGGCTTAATAATCAAAATTTAGAGAAAACCAATTTTTATAACTTTAAGTTTTTTTAAAGAGCACCGCTATAGACTTCTATTATTTTTACTTTTTTTTGTTCTTGCCGGATTATTTCGACTAAACGCTCCTTGTGTAGTGAATTTTCATCTTTTCCACCTATGAATTCAACAAATTTATCTTCAGGCATGGGCTTTGAGAAATAAAAACCTTGTCCATAATCAACTCCCTCTTTCTTTAAGAAATCACTCTCATCTACGCTTTCTATTCCCTCTGCCACCGAAGTATATCCCATATCTTTGCTTAGTTTTACAAGGGTACTGTAGATGTTTTTCCCTTTTTCTGAGTTTTCTTTAATTATTTGCAGTAAACTTTTGTCAAATTTTAAAGTGTCTATATTCAGTTGGGATAGTCCCCTTAAAGATGCATGACCTGCAGTAAAATCATCTAGTGCTATAGATGCCCCCAGATCCTCTTTAAGAAACTTAAGCTCGTCCAGCATTTTGTTGAGTTTATTTATAAATATATTTTCAGTAACTTCTACCTCTATATTCTTCCCCGGAAGATCATATTTATTTAATAAAAATTTTATTTGTTCATATACATCTGCTTCCTCAAATGTTTTTACCGATATGTTAAAAGAGGCTTTGAAATCTTTGTGAACAAGATCCTGGTCAATCCATTTTTTCAATTTTTTTATTGTGGATTCAGCAATTAAGAAGTCTAATTTTTGTATCAGACCTGTCTTTTCGGCCAGAGGTATAAATACCACTGGTGATATAATCCCTCTTTTAGGGTGGATCCAACGGGCCAAGGCTTCTATTCCGACTATATCATTTGTCTGCAGATCAACTTTTGGCTGAAAATACGGTATAATACCCTCTGTATAAAGGGCTTTTTTTAATTCTTTTTCCAGGTTTTTATCTTCCTCAAATTGATCGACTAATTTATTGGTAGCAACAACAATACCACCATCTTTATTATCCTTAGCTGAATACATTGCGATATCAGCCCTATGCAGAAAATCTTCCAGGTTGTTTACCTCTTCATCTAATATACATATACCTATACTGACACTTATTTCAAATTCTTTATTTATTATATTCATAGGTTTTTTTAATTCTTTCATAGCCTGTTTTGCAAGGTTTATTCCAGGTTCTAAAGGTATATCTTTGAGAAAGACAAAGAACTCATCTCCTGCTAATCTATACACCAGATCATTCTTAAATACCTTTTTTAATCTGCATACCACCTCTTTAAGAATCATGTCTCCTGCATGGTGACCGGAATTATCATTTATCAGCTTAAATCCATTGAGGTCTATATACATGCCCAGTCCACTGTCTTTTAAGAAATTGATTTTATCCATTTCCTTTTCAAAGCTGATTCTATTCAGTGCGGTAGTCAAATGGTCGTAGTAGGCTAATTTATGGAGGTTTTTGTGCAAAATATACTTAGTTCCGGCAATCATGGCAGTTATAACCACAACTATCAGTATTATCATTGATAATATAAGGTTTTTTCTGTTGTTTTGCTCTATGTCTTTTGCAATTTCAACCGTTAACAACTCCTGAAAGAACTTATTTTTTATACCTTTCTGGTCAACGAAACCATCGGTAGCCTTGTTTAATATACTTAACAGGGTGTCATTCCCCCTTTGTACAACAATACAGATGGGCATTTTATCTAACGTTTTTAATTTTTCCAGGGAAAGATCAAATCTTGTTTGATGATAATACATAAACATATCATTATCTATAACACAGCTGCTGATGATCCCATCTTTCAGGGCATCTATCATATCTCCAGATTTTTCAAATTTTACTATTTTGTTGGACTCAGAAAAATACTTAAGGGCAACCTTTTCAGAGACATCATCCTGAACGACTCCAATCTTCATATTAGAAATATTCTTCTTTTTCCCGTTAGATGCAAGTATTATATCCGTATACTCCAATGGCTGGGAAAAATTATGCATACTGCCCCTTTCTGGGTTAAAATACATAATTGTCATGTCTCCCTCACCTTTTTTAAACCTTTCATACATGGAATTCCAAGATTCCTCGGGGGAGCGGTTTAGAACTTCAACTGGTGTGTCCAAGAGTAGGCTGAGCTCATTCAATATTCTGGAAAATATGCCATCATAAGTTTTTTTATTTTTGTCATAGTAAAATATAGGATAGAACTCGCTGTCTACCAGTATCTCTATCTTGTTCTTTTTCTTCAGATAGTTTTTTTCAGCTTTGGTTAAGTTTTTGTAAAATGCCGCCCTCTTCCTCTTGGTCTTTTCATTGTCCAACATCTCAAGGAGTTGATCTTTATGGCTGTATTTCAGTGCCTTATCTATGATTTTCTTGAGCATCACCTTACTTTTGGCCAGGCCTATTCCCATGGGATCCACATCTGCTAATTCCAGTACATCTAATCCGTCAGAAAACAGATCTCCTGTATGACTTACCGCATAATCATATTTTGAATTATGGAATGAATCAACCTCTTTTATCTTGAAATTAAGGTTATTTTTATTTTTAAATTCTTTCATATATTTGCTGTAGGAAGAGTCCACGAGGACAGCAATTTCTTTTCCAGATAAATCCCTCAATTCATCCAAAGAAATGTCCCTGTTATTTGAAATAACATAAAGTTTTTCGCCATGTATGGGGATAGAAAGATTGAACTCATCCTTTCTATTTTCAGAAAGTGTAAAATCAAGTAGAAGATCGAGCTCCTCTTTTTTAAGGTTTTGATATAGATCTTTCCATTCACCTTTTACAATTTCTACATTGATATGAAAAAATTCCTCTAATAGGGACCCATATTTATGTGCAAGACTGTCCTGAGGATTTTTAGTATCTACATACAAACTGTCTATATTTGCTCCTATTTTCAGCCCATTTTTTTGTAGTTTTTCTATGTAGTTTATCTCCTCTTTCGAGTAAATTTTAGATGCCCTATAGTCATCGGCATAGGCAGTAACTCCCGTTAAAAATAATACTATCTGTAATAAAAATATAGTGATTTCCTTCAATTTTATCTCCTTTTTTTTAAATTATAATTGTCTTGAGAAACATATCATTATAACATAAAATTCATTTTTTAAGTATATAATTTTATTGTATCTAAAGGAAGATTTTGAATGCATATTGGGGTAGAATACCCGATTTCAAAATCATCTAATGAAAACTGAATTCCCATACTTTTTAGAGATTCTATTATGATAGCTGTATTTTTAAAATTATCTACACTACCTCTTTCAAACCCTAAGTCAATGAAATAAAAGCTAAAAGGACACTAGAAATTTAGTGCCCTTTTAGCTTTTATTTTAAAACAAACTCTATATGATGTTAGAATCAGATTATTTTTAGTTGCTTTTTACAAAATAATTATTTTCATTTACAAATTTTTCAAATCTTTTAAGATATTTTTCCGTCTTTTCCTTATCCTTACAAGAAAGGGAAAAGATCAGAGCATTGATCAGACACATCACTGCAGAAAGGTGATCTACAAAGAAAGCTTTTTTTACAGGAATAATAAATAAATAATCTGCATATTCGGCCAGAGGAGATACCACACTGTCTGTAACTACTATAAGAGGCACCTTTCTTTTCTTAAGAGTTTCCGCTATTGTTACCACATTTTGAGGATACCTTGGAAATCCGAAGAGTATCGCTGCTGTGTTCTCACTAAGATCGTTTAAATAGTTAAACCATCTCTCGTTCCATTCATCTATAATGAGCACCTTAGCATGAATCTTGCTGAGATTATACCCTGCATAGCTGGAAAGGCAGTATGAACCCTTAAACCCCACTGTGAGTATACTTTCTTTATCATAAAGGGCTTCCACTGCATTATTAAATGTTTCAGAAGATAACTCTTTTAGTGTCCTGTTAATTATCCCTACCTCTGATTCAAAAATCTCCTGATAGACATTAGAGATATCTTCAACTCTTTCTATGGAAAACTTATCCAAAGCCGATAACTCATTTTTTAGAGATTCTCTTAGTTCTTGTTGAAAATCTGGATACCCTTTATATCCCATATATGAAGCAAACCTTATCACAGTAGATTCACTCACCCCTGCGGCTGATCCTAGAGCTGTAGAGGTCATGAATGCACACGGCTTCAGATTCTTCAAAATATATCCTGCCAGCTTTCTCTGTTTCGGTGGAAGGTTCGATACCATATCTTGAATTTTGTTCTCTATATTAAACTTATTTTTTTCCATATTCCCCTCCTCTAACTGCACATAAAAGACTCTAGTTCCTAAAAAATCTTTATTTTTTCATTTGATTTAGGATATAATTTTTCCTCTCATTTGTCAATAAATCTCCTAGAATGAGCGGCTATTCATTGTTCATTTTGAATATTCAAAGGTTGGAATCCTTCAAAATAAAAAAAATGAATAATTTTATTCAAAAATATATTGACATTTTTTATAAGTTTTTGTAATATACATTTAGTTAGAAAAATTGTAGTGGCATATATCATAAAATTATACCTTTAATTCATAAATAATTCAGCTCGTGCAAAAACAGTCACAATTTAAGATGCTTTTATGGAATGAATGAAAAAAAGAGTATAATTGTTAAGATTTATTCAACATGAAAATTATAATTTTTTTTAAACTAAATAAAGAATAAATAAATTAAAAAAAACTGGTAAAAAACCATTTATAGAGATAAACTAAGGATAAGAGCCATAGAAACAAAATAAAATTAACGAAGGAGTATCACTATGTCAGTATATGAAGAATCGCTAAAATTGCATATCGAAAACAGGGGTAAGATTGAAGTTATTTCAAAAGTTTCTGTAAAGACTAAGGAGGATTTAAGTCTAGCTTATTCACCGGGTGTAGCAGAACCTTGTAAGAGAATTGCTGCGAATAAAAATGATGTTTATAAGTATACAGCTAAAGGAAATATGGTAGCGATAATTACAGATGGTACAGCAGTATTAGGATTAGGAGATATCGGTCCTGAAGCAGCACTTCCAGTAATGGAAGGAAAAGCAATTTTATTTAAAGAATTTGGTGGAGTAGATGCATTCCCAATCTGTTTGGATACTACAGATACTGAAGAAATTATTAGAACTTGTAAGTTATTAGCACCTTCTTTTGGAGGGATAAACTTAGAAGATATAGCAGCTCCTAAATGTGTTGAAATAGAAAGAAGATTAATAGAAGAATTAGATATTCCTGTATTCCATGATGATCAGCATGGTACTGCAATAGTTACTACAGCAGCAGTAATAAACTCAGCTAAATTATTAGGTAAAAACATCTCTGACTTAAAAGTATCTATGATCGGTACTGGTTCAGCAGGATCATCTATCGCTAGAATGCTTAAGGGATTAGGAGTTAAATCATTATACGCTTATAACTCAAAGGGTGTAGTTACTCAAGCTAAATATGACAAATATAGATTTTTAGTAAAAGAATTATTGGATCAAAACATCATCGATACTCCAGAAAACTTAGAAGAAGATACAGTTGCTGGAATGATGAAAGGAACAGATATATTTGTAGGAGTATCTGCACCAGGAATGGTTACCAAAGATATGGTCAGATCTATGAATACAGATCCTATTATCTTAGCTATGGCAAACCCTACACCTGAAATCATGCCTGAGGATGCTTTAGAAGCTGGAGCAGCAATAGTAGGAACAGGTAGATCAGATTACCCTAACCAAGTAAACAATGTATTAGCATTCCCAGGATTATTTAAGGGAGCCTTGGAAGCTGGTGCTACAGTAATTAACGATGAGATGAAGATAGCAGCTGCGTATGGTATTGCCAATGTATTAAAGGAAGAGGAATTAAGAGCAGACTATATTATTCCAAGTCCATTTGATGACAGAGTAGCAAATGTTGTAGCTGAAACTGTTAAGAAAATCGCTATAGAGAATAAC
The DNA here is from genome assembly GCA_030625925.1 of Fusobacteriaceae bacterium. GTDB lineage: Bacteria > Fusobacteriota > Fusobacteriia > Fusobacteriales > Fusobacteriaceae > Psychrilyobacter. The sequence continues at coordinate 15,724 of DAOUPY010000005.1, forward strand.
TTAATCAGAAAACAATAATTATAGTAAAACTTATGTATTTACCCTACTTAATAGTAGGGTAAATACTGTTTATTGTATAGTAAGTAGTTAATTTGAAAACATCAAATATTAAAAGGGGAGTTTAAAATGATTAAATTTAGGACTGAGGGAGACTCATTGGGAACAATGGAAGTCCCTGCAAATGCATATTATGGAATCCAATCACTCAGAGCAAGAAATAACTTTGGAATCACAGGATACAAGTTATCTTCTACATTTATTAAATCAATGGCAATGGTAAAGAAGGCGACATCACTTATGAATTTAGAAGCTGGAGTAATAGAAAAAGATGTTGCTGACGCGATGATCCAAGCCAGTGAGGAGATCATAGATGGTAAATTTCATGATCAATTTATTACAGATGTAATTCAAGGTGGAGCAGGAACTTCCATGAATATGAATGTCAATGAAGTTATTGCCAATAGAGCCAATGAACTTCTGGGTGGAAAATTGGGGAAATATGAATTTGTTACTCCTAATGATCATGTTAATTACGGACAATCCACGAATGATGTAATTCCTACAAGTGGAAAATTGACTGTAATACAACTATGTGAATCACTATTAAGTGAATTAGAAGAATTAAAAAAATCTTTATACGAAAAAGGAGCAGAATTTGACCATGTTATCAAGATGGGAAGAACTCATCTTCAAGATGCTATCCCTATTAGATTAGGACAAGAATTCAAAGCCTATGCTAGACCTATAAGAAGAGATATCAAGAGAATAAAAGAAACATTGGAAGATTTTTACTTTGTTAATATGGGAGCTACAGCTGTAGGAACTGGATTAAATGCAGATACTACATATGTAAAGGATATTGCGGCTAAATTAGGGGAAGTAACTGGAATGGATTTCAAACAGAGTACAGACCTTGTAGATGGGACTAGAAACTTAGATGGCTTTGTATGGTTATCATCGGCATTAAAAGTATGTGCTGTAAACTTATCTAAGATGGCAAATGATCTTAGATTGATGGCATCTGGACCTAGAGCTGGATTCTTTGAAATCAACTTACCTATGAGACAACCTGGATCATCTATCATGCCTGGAAAAGTTAATCCCGTTATCCCTGAAGTAATGAATCAAGTTTCTTTCCAAATTTTTGGAAATGATCTAACAATAACTAAGGCTGCAGAAGCTGGACAATTGGAACTAAATGTATTTGAACCAGTGTTATTCTTTAACTTATTCCAATCTATCCAAATCTTAAAAAATGGTGCTCAAACACTGAACTATAACTGTATCAAGGGAATCACTCCTAATGCAGAAAGAACTAAAGAAATGGTTCAAAATTCAATTGGAATCATCACTGCTATCAACCCACATGTAGGGTATGAGAATGCATCTGAAGTTGCAAAAGAATCATTAAAAACAGGTAGAACTGTAAGAGAACTTACGGTAGAAAAAGGATTATTAACTGATAAAGAATTAGATATTATATTAGATGTATATAATATGACTAACCCTGGGATCTCTGGAAAAGAATTAATGGATGAAAAGAAAAAGAATAAATAATTTATATCAAAAAAAAGATAACTTCTATATTCTATAGAAGTTATCTTTTTTTGATCCTGCCGGTATCTTTAAATATTTCCCCTCAATAATTAAAAGCTTTTATAATCTGCCATCTATATTAAAAAATGGAAAAACCGGGAAGAATCCATTTTTAGCAAAGTTAATAAATCCCACTTGAACACCTTGTAAATCATTTTTAAAGTTAACTGCTCCCAGTTGGAAAGTTTTATTTTCTGCATAATTTACAATTCCAATATCAACTATAGATTCTCCCTGATTAAAGTTGATTCCTCCTAAATTAATCACTGATTTCTTCTGGTTAAAGTTAACGAATCCCAACTGCAATCCATTGAAATCATTGGTATAGTTAACTCCTCCCCAAACAACACCTTTAGACTGGCCTAAATGGATATTTGCTATCCCTATTCCTACCCCTGTAAATGAATTATTTACCTTGTTAGCTCCAATCCAAAATGGACTTAACTGAACCCCTGTAAAATTATCCGTTTCACCTAATGCTAAAATATTTATATCCAAGCCGCTCATATTTGTATTTTTACCATAGAGCAAGTTAAGCCTTACACCTTTTACAGTTTGATCTGCCGGCAGATTAGT
>DAOUPY010000473.1 GCA_030625925.1 Fusobacteriaceae bacterium
AATCTGTTACAGATTATATGAAAAGAATTGTATTTATCCATAAGAGATTATTAGATAATGACCAAAAATTAAGTAAGAAAAACTTCGAAGAATTAGAAAAGATACATGATCTTACTGTTGATTTCTTTGCCTATGTAGACAGCTCTTATAAGGATGAAAACTATAAGATCTTAGGGGAAGCAACTAAGAGATCTGCTAATATTTCCAATCTATATAAAGAGATTAGAAGAAATCATCTTGATAGGATGGCTGAAACAGCTAAATCACCGATATTAGTTACAGGTTATATGGATGTATTAAATCACTATAAAAGATTAAGTGACCACTCACTGACAGTGGTAGAGATATTGAATATATAAATCCTCTTCCTCCTAGGCGAGAGAAGATAAAAAAAGGAAATTTCCATATGGAAATTTCCTTTTTTTTAAAACAATACTATATATAGCAGGGGTAAGATGAAAACTGTCAAAACTCCAGCCACTCCAATGGCTAATCCGCTCATGGCTCCTTCAGTTTCTCCCATCTCGATAGCTCTAGAAGTACCAACAGCATGACTAGCAGTACCAATGGCTATACCTTTGGCAATTTTATTTTCTATCTTAAATACTTTACATATAGATGGTGCCATAACAGCTCCAGTTATCCCAGTTATCATAACCATCACTATGGTAATAGGTACAATTCCTCCTACCTGTTTAGATAACTCTATGGCTATAGGGGTAGTCAGTGATTTTGACAGGGAGGATTTTATAAGACTCAGATCCAGCCCCAAAACTTTTCCTATAAGGGTGCAGGATAGAATAGAGGTCAAAGCTCCTACAATAATTCCTCCTAATATAGGAATAAAATGCTGTTTTAACAGATCTATCTTTTTATAGAGGGGTACTGCTAAAACCACTGTGGCAGGTGCTAAGAAAAAAGATATTAGGTCTCCTCCTTTTTTATAGGTCTCTAGTGGTATTTTAAAATATAATAAGATAGGGATTATAATTATAAGTGCTATTAATATAGGATTTAGAATAGGCAGCTTAAATTTTTTATAGATCTCCATCCCTACAAGATAGGCAATAATTGTAAGACAAACTCCAAATAGAGGACTGTTTAATAGTTCCATTATTTCCCCCTCCTATTTATCAGATACTGAACTGTAAGCCCTGTGATTCCCATGGTAATTATGGTAGTCAGTATCATAGTTATTACTATCTTCAACACATTTCCGCTGAGCAGGTCCAGAGCAGAAATAAGTTCGACTCCCGGCGGAATAAAAAATATAGCCAGATTCAGCAAGATCGTATCGGCTCCTTTTTCCACAAAATCGACATCAATTAATTTTCTTTCAAGTAAAATGAAAAATATCAGCATTCCAATAACCGGCCCTGGAAAGGGGAAGTTGATGGATTTACTGATAATCTCTCCTAAATAAGTTACCATAAATATAATGGCATATTGTTTTACCATAATCTATCACCTCGGGAAGTATTATACCATAAAAAGATTCCATCTTTAATATGGATTTATTCCTCAATTTGATCTAAAAAATCAAAGCAAGAATAGTTGTCATTAAGTAACACAAAATCATCATCGTAAGAACATTTCTCCTTAAATATAATGATTTTAAACTTCGATTAAGACAATAAAAAATATTTAACTCTAAGGAAATTTGTATAATCTGCGACAAAAATAAAGTTCTAAGAGTTTTGCCTTTCATACGGGATACTAATACCACGATTGTTATTGTAGAAACGCTCCAACCGAAGTGTAACGACTGTAAACTTCAATTAAAACATGTTTAACCTACAATAAAGAAAAGTTTTTAGATTTATTTTTCTTTCTAAAAATGTTAGTATTAGGAGTAAAAAAAAATATAATAGGAGAAAAATATGGAATTTAGTCATTTTAAAGATGGAAAAGCTGTCATGGTAGATGTGAGTCAAAAAGAGGATACCAGCAGAAAGGCAACAGCCTGTGGAAGTATAGAGGTTAATTCTGAAACTATGGAT
>DAOUPY010000282.1 GCA_030625925.1 Fusobacteriaceae bacterium
AAAAAAGTGATTTCAGTAAATTGTGATATAAGAAGGGATAAAAAATACAACAATTTTGGGTTAGATATAAATTATGGGATAGAAAGTGTCCTGGCAGGGGATAGAGAACTAGATGAGGTTATTGTCAGAGATGTAGAAAAGAATTTAGATGTTTTACCAGCAAAACATTTAAAAAGTGGTGTAACAGGATTTTTTTTAGGGGGAAAAATAAAAAAACTATTGAAGGAATTAAATAAAAGATATGACCTGGTAGTATTGGATACCCCTCCTCTCACCATAGCTACTGATGCAGCTATACTTTCAGAATATGCAGACGGAGTTATCTATGTCTGTGGGTATGACATGGTGACAAAAGAAAAAATGATTAGATCCAAAAAAATATTAAAACGTGCCGGAGCTAAAATATATGGGATAGTAATAAATAAGGTAGATGAAAAGGCTTATGCTGGAAATTACGGATATGAAGAATATACAGAATATGATGATTATATCAAAGACGACATGGTTGGAATGTCAGCTAGGAGAAAAAAGAAAAAAAATAAATTTTTTAAGATGAAAAGTTTTTTATTTCGCACTCTTTTTTAGTATTAGTATTGGGGTTTAAATTTATTTTAATTATTTTTTAAATTTATTTCAACAAATACACAATTTTTTTTATTGTTATGGTAGAATATATGTTGAAATATATGATAGCTGAAAAAAATTTAAAAAGAAAAATCTAGGAGGAAAGAGATTGAAGAGAAAAAAAAGAGAAGAAGATTTGAGGTATGAATGGGAAGATGAAGATGATGACGAAATAGAACTGATGGATTTAGTTTTTATCCTTATCAGAAGCTGGAAACTTATTGTACTAAGTGCACTGCCGGTAATCATCTTAGGAGCTGTGTTTGCCATGACAAGACCGGATATATACCGGGCTGAAGCTACTCTTATGGTATCTAGCGGGCAGATCTACTCGGTAAACAACTTAGATAATGCTGAGATCTCTAAAAATCAGAAGTTAGTGTCATCCTATACAGAGATAGCCAAGAGTAAGAGTATTATGAGAAGTGTAATCAGAAAATTAGATTTGGATATGGAACCAGAAGGTATAGCTAAGTTATTGAAGGTAACTCCTATAGATGATACAGAATTTATTAAGCTGAGTTATACAGATAAAAATGCTCAAAGAGCTGCCCTTTTAACCAATGAGGTAGCAGGAGAATTTATTTTAAAGATAAAAAAAGTAATGAGTTTTGAAAACTTAAAAATTGTTGAAAAAGCATCGGTACCTGAAAAAGCACTGCCTAAAAAAAGAGCTCTTATCCTGGCAGTTTCATTGGTATTAGGAGTGATGATTGGAGTGTTTATAGCCTTTATGGTGGAATTTTTACATAGTAAATTGAGAAAACCTGAGGACATAGAAAAAATAATGGGCTGTTCAGTTCTAGCTAATATACCAGATTTTAATATTGAAAAGACAGGAGAGAAATAATGGAAGATAAGCATATATCAAGTCAAAGAAAGATGTTCTTTAAAGGGGATCAGGACAGCCATCTGGCAGAATCTCTCAGGGTTCTCAGGACCAATATACATTTTATGGAAGAGAAAGAAAATAGAGTAGTGGTTTTTACAAGTACTATACCAAAGGAAGGGAAGAGTACTATAGCTGCTAACTATGCTATGTCTGTAGCTATAAGTGGGGAAAAAGTGCTGTTAGTAGATTGTGATATAAGAAGACCCAGGGCTCACAGCAGTTTTGGAATACAGATAGATCATGGTATGGGAAGTGTTCTTTTAGGGGATAAAAAAGTAGAGGATGTAATTTTAAAAGGCATAGAAGAAAATCTGGATATCCTGCCCTCTAAACATCTCAGCCAAAATGTAACAGAATTATTTTTGGGGAATAAGATGAAAGATTTATTGAATGGATTGAGGGAAAAATATGACCTTATAGTGCTGGATACACCGCCCCTGACAGTGGCTACAGATGCAGTAATTCTATCAGAATATTCAGATGGGGTAGTATATGTCTGCGGATATGATATGGTATCCAAGAAGGAATTACTTCAGTCTAAGAAGATGCTCGATAGAGCTCGAGCAAATATATATGGGACAGTAGTAAATAAGATAGATAAAAGAGGTTATTCGTACGGAAATTATGGATATTATAATAATAATTATAGTTATTATGAGGAATATATAAAAGGGGAAAAATAATGATAGATCTTCACTCTCATATTCTGCCAAAGATAGATGACGGCTCTAAAGATATCGAAGAATCTATGGGATTAATTTTATCCGCTCAAAAATTAGGGTATAAGAAAATATGCTGTACCTCCCATTATAGGGCAGGAAAGTATGAAAATAAAAATTATGACAGTGCTTTAAAAAAATTAAGAGATCAATTGAAGATAAATAAAATAGACATAGAACTTTTAGAGGGAAATGAACTTTTTTTGAATTTGGATGGACTTAGTGCATTGAAAGAAAAAAAAGTGAAAACTTTAAATAGAAGTAATTATCTTTTGGTAGAAGCCATCCCGGGGATGACAGAGATGGCACTAAAAAAATCACTGGAAAAGATCATAAATCTGGGGTATAAACCTGTTTTGGCTCATGTAGAAAGATATCCTTTTATAGATTTAAAAACTTTATATGAATTAAAAAAAATAGGGGTTATAACCCAGATAAATCTCAAATCCCTGAGACATAAAAAAGAGATATACAGGTGGATAGAATTAAATCTTATAGATATTTTGGCCAGTGATGTTCATGATAAAAAATACAGGAACTATGAATTGGAAGATATAATAAGAGAGATAGATAATAGATTAGGCAGAGAAACCAGGGAAAGGCTGCTCATGGGTAATCCTGAAAAAATAGTAAATAACGAGGATATAGAGGGGACTATAGATGAAGAAAAAAATTATGATACTGGCATTGATGACGATAACTTCATTAAATGTTTTTTCAAAAGATTTAAATTTAGAAGAAGCACTTAAGATTGCAGAAAATGAAAACCCAGAGATAAGAAGGGAAAGAATTACTCTGGATATAAAAAAATTGGAAGAAAAAAAGAAAATGAAAGCATTTTTACCTGAGGTATCTCTCAGTATGGATGAAGGGGATACACCATATGATGATAACTTAAATCCATTTGACAAAAGTGTAGGTGTGGAAGCCAGAATTTATATGCCATTATTTACAGGTGGAAAACTTACCAATGAATATAAAAAATCCAAGTTAGAATCAGAAAAAACATCCTTAACTAATATTTTGTTAAAATATGATATAAGAAAAGATGTCATAGAAAAATATTTTGAGGTATTAAATTTAAAAAAACAGGCAGATATTTTGGAAGGGGTAAATAATACCCTGAATAAGCAGAGGGAAAGACTAGAAAAACTCTATAACAACAATAAGCTGGTAAAAAAATCAG
>DAOUPY010000054.1 GCA_030625925.1 Fusobacteriaceae bacterium
CAATGTAAATTCTCGGATTCTAATCACCTACCTATGAAATCCTAGATCTGAAGGATTGATATCTCCCGATACATGGGCAATATTTCCTCCTGATTTTTCAAACTCTTTTCGAAGTTTTACTACTTTTTTAGCCAATTCGACAGTATCGGTACTTAAATTTTCTGCTTTTATCCGTCCCTTTGACCAATATTCTATGATTAACTTACTGTCTCCATAGATATTTTTTTTCCCATCTTTTAGAGCTATATTCAGTGCAATATAACATCCTAAAAGTTCACCAAAGTTATTAGTGCTTCCTGGTTTGGTTAGGTAGTTATCAAACTCATTGATTTTTTCTTTGGGAACAAAATGATGAAGGATAGAATTTCCGTATTTATCAGTTACTCTAACTTCGGTACCAATCCCACGGCCAGTTCCAGCATCAAAATATATTCCTGAGGGTAATTTTTCCTGAAGCATCTGTTTGCTTTCATAGATTCCTCCACCTGCTATCCAACTTTTAGCCTCCTCACGACTTTTAAATGATTTGTAACGGATGTTGCCACCACGAGTAAGGGTTTTACACTCGTCCCAATCGTTGGTGATCACACCAGTGTTTGAATGGGTATAAAAGCAGGCATAAAATTTATCTAGTTTTTTTTCGTAGTTTCCTCCTGAACCTAACCATTTCTCAGCTTCTAGTTTAGTTATAAATCCTTTATATCTAGCTTTTTTTCCTTTGACTTTATCTTGACAGGCTGGCCAAGATGTTAGGACACCAGATTCATTTAAATTTTCAATAACATATGCATAATATTTATTTTTTGCCATTATTTTTCTCCTATTTGTATATTTTAAAGATTTTGTTCTATGTGGTTTTTATTTTACTTATCACGATCTTTCTGTGCAAGGTTTAAATTTTCAATCATTCACTTTAATTATTATACCATTATATTAGAAAATAAAAAAGCAACGTGACGTTCCATTCAGGCAGACACAATCTAAGTTTTTATAATCTTTTATTTATAATTTTCTAGATAATTATAAAGGAAAATTAAAATATTGACAGAAGAAATAAATAGGAAAATTTGGAGGTGGAAAGATGAAAAAAATACTAATTTTATTTTTTATTATGACGAGTCTCGTTATGGCAGATTACTTGGATACTTGGGATGAACTCCTGCAAAAGTATACATCTATTGGAGAAAAAGATAATATAACTTTAGTAGTAATAGATTACAAAAATCTCAAGGAGGATCTTAAATTTGAAAAGTTATTAAAAGAATTAAAGGATATGGAGATTAAAAAAATGAAGGGAGATGAGTTGAAGGCATTTTGGATAAACACTTATAATATAGGAGCTGTTAAGATGATAATGGATAACTATCCTATAGATGGGATCAAAGATGCAGGATCACTATTTGAATCGGTCTGGAAAAAAGAAATTATAGAGGTGGAAGACAAGGTATATTCTTTGCGGGAAATAGAAAATGACATTTTGAGAAAGACTGGAGATGAACGGATCCATTTTGCCATAGTATGTGCCTCGATATCGTGCCCAGATTTAAAAATGAGTGCTTATCGCGGTCGAGATTTAGATAAAGAGCTTTTAGAACAAAAATTAAAATTTATAGAGGAAAAAAATAAGGGGGTTTATACAGAGGGAGATACTGTATATATATCTAAAATTTTTAAATGGTATAAGGGTGACTTTGGGAATCTAAGGGAATATTTGGATATTTCCCAGGATAAAAAAATAAAATATCTAGACTATAATTGGAAATTAAATGATTTGAATCAATAAAATTGTGTCAAGTAAATTAAATTTACAAAAACACTTGAATTTATGTTGTTTTTCTGATATAATTACTCTCGTGAATAAAAAATTTTTTATAAAGGAAGGTGACTAGAATGAAAAAAGGTATTCATCCTGATTATCACTCAATTAACGTTGTGTGTTCATGTGGAAACAAATTTGAAACTAGATCAACATATACAAAAGAAACTTTAAATGTAGCTGTTTGTTCTGAGTGTCATCCATTCTATACAGGTAAGGCAAAATTCATTGATGCCGCTGGTAGAGTAGATAAGTTTAACAAAAGATACAAGCTTAAGAAGTAATAAAGATGGGACTTTTTTTAAAGTCCTATTTTTTTAGAAAAAAATAAGCAGCCTAACTCCTTTCCTGTTGTCGTTTCCTCTCAGATCAAAGGAAACTATCGTAATCGCTTCGAAGTACTTACGTTAGTTTCTCTTATTTAAGAGAAACTATAAGAAGGAGGAGTTAAGTAAAAAAAACTCAGGAGGAATAAACATGTCAGTAATAGAAATTAATCACCCATTAGTACAACATAAATTAACTTTGCTTAGGAATAAGGATGCAGAAACAAAATTATTTAGAGAAACTTTAACAGAAATAACAGGATTGATGACCTATGAAGCTACAAAGGACTTCAAATTAAAGGATACAGAGGTAGAAACTCCTATAATGAAAACAACGGCTAAAATTTTAGCTGATAAAGTGGCTGTAGTTCCTATTCTAAGAGCTGGATTAGGAATGGTAGAAGGAGTTACGACATTTATCCCAACGGCTAAAATAGGACATATAGGAGTATACAGAGATGAAGAAACATTACAACCAGTATACTACTACTGTAAATTACCAGAGAATATAGCTGATATGAAAGTTTTATTAGTAGACCCTATGCTTGCCACTGGTGGATCAGCAATCTATTCAATTGATTATCTTAAGGAAGCAGGTGTAAAAGATATCTCATTTATGTGTATCATAGCAGCTCCTGAAGGGATTGCCAAGGTAATCGAAAAACATCCTGATGTAGATATCTTTGTAGGAAAAATTGATAAAGGATTAGATGAAAATTCATATATCTATCCAGGGTTGGGAGATTGTGGAGACAGAATATTCGGAACTAAGTAATAGAAAATTGTAATGAATAGAAAAATAAAATAACATAATTTCAAAGGATTTCCCTCAGGGGAAGTCCTTTTTTTCAAACTTTTTATTATGAAATTTTAGAATTTTGTGTTATTCTTAATATTGTAACTATAACAAATATCTTTTTTATATCTTGTAAAAAAAATTAAGACAGGACATAGTATGATAAAGTCGTAAAAATTAGTAAATCAATAAAAAATAATGAGGGAGAGACTGAATGAAAGTGTTGTATATAAAAGCCAGCCCAAAACCAAAAGATGAATCTGCTTCCCATAGAATTGCGGAAGTGTTTATAGAAGAATATATAAAAAATAATCCAAAGGATGATGTAGTAGAATTAAACCTCCATGATAAGGGGTGCAGACATATAGACTATGAAATTCTGTGTGATTCATTTGAAAGAAAGGGAGTCATGGTAGAAACAGCAAATGAATTTATAAAATACGATAGGTATATAATCAGCTCTCCCATGTGGAACCTTTCAATCCCGGCAATTTTAAAAGCCTATATAGATCTCATCACTGTAAAAGGAATTACTTTTAAATATAGTAAATTAGGGCTTCCCATTGGTCTTGCAAAGGGGAAAAAAACTGTCTATTTAGGATCCAGAGGAGGGGGATATCCATTCCCGCTTTCCCTGATTGCATTTGATATGAGGTATATAAAATATATATTTAGATTTATAGGGATAAAAAACTTTAAAAGTTTCATCCTTGAAAATGTAGATAAATCACCAGAAAAGACAAAACAAAATTTTGAAAAAAACTTAGAGAAAGTCAGGAAACTGGCAAGAAAATTTTAATATGAAGAGAATAGGACGGTAATAGATGTATACAACAAGTAAATTTATGAAACAGCTTTTAAAATCAAATAAAATATATAATACAGTAATAAAAGATGTGAGGAAAGATCTCTATGAACTATCTTTTTTTGATAAAATAGAGATTTGCGAAGAAAATTTAAAAGAGAATTTTAAAAAAAACTTTTTTTCTATATTTATGTTGAGTTTGATAGAGTTTTTAGAAACTGAAAGGGAAGATGTGGTCAAATACGGGAAATGTTTATATTATTTGAGAGGAATAATCACCTGTACAGATAATATTATAGATAATGAAAGAAAGGGAGCCATATTTTTAAATGGGATAAAGGAAAAAACAACAGAAAATATCCTGTTGACCCTCCTCCTTCAAAAGAATCTAGAAAAAATCATCTTTGAATTAGATGTGAAAAACACAGGGATAAGCAACAAGGTGCTTGAAAGTGTATATTTGATAGCTAAAAGTGAGGGAATGAGAGACCGGGCTATATATGGGAACTACCCAGATTATAATTTTATTTCCCATGAGATTCACAGCGGGATAGGGGGAGAACTCCTAAAAATAGGTGTTCTTGTTCCACTATTTCGTGAAAAAAATGATAAATTTAAAGATGTATCAAATATATTATATAATTTAGGAATGTCTTTACAGGGGTTGGATGACCTCTGTGATATGGAGGAGGATTTTTATGCCGGAAAGATAAATTTAGCCGCTTCATTTTTCATGGATAAATTACAGGTAGATGAGGAAACTGCTGTTAATTTGGATATCTTAGAGACACCTGCCATAGAGGAGTATCTAAAGAAAATTATAGGTTATTCCATGGAAAGTTTTAGAATATTAGAGGAGTTAGGTTATCCAATCAATAAAAAAATTAGTATAAGATTACTATCTCATCTGTTTAAAATAAGGGGATTAGAAGATCTTTGGAATATTTATAAAGAGGAGGAAGAGAATGAAGAAAATCGTTTTAGGAATTATGCTTTTAATGGGTAGTTTAACTTTTGCTCAAGGTGGATATGAGGGGTATTGGATGATGCCAAAGGGTAAATTTATCATCCATATTGAAAAGACTGAAAGCAGCGAGTATATAGGTCATGTTGTCTGGCTAAAGGACCTGTATTACCCTGAGGGTGATAAGATGGAAGGGTTAGAGCAATATGACAGGAACAACCCAAATAAGAGTCTAAGAGAAGAGAATAGAAAAGTTATAGGGCTGTTAGTTGTAGGAGAACTTTTTGAAAAAGATGGGAAATTAAAAGATGGTTGGATCTATGACTCTTGGAATGGGAAGATGTATCATGGAAGTGCTAAATTATTAGATGAGAATACTTTAAAATTAAGAGGATCATTTGACAGGTGGGGGATTATTGGATTGAGTCAAAAGGCTAAAAGGGTAGTGGACCTAAAAAAATATGGAATACTAACTGATGAAAAAAAATAATTATAGTGAAAGATCTAAGATTTTTTTTGACAGAGCTGCAAATACTAATTATGGTAATTCAGAAAAATTAGACAAGTATATCTTAAAAAATATAGATATAGACGATAAAACAACCGTCCTTGACTTAGGATGTGGAGATGGAAGATTTTTAAAAAAATTAAGGGCTTTAAATTCAGATAACATTCTCTATGGGCTGGATATATCCGAGAAGATGTTGGAGATAGCTGACTCTAAAAAGATTCAAAGGTGTGAGTTTAGTCTTGGGGATAGTAGTTATTTACCCTATAAAGATGGAAGTATAGACCTGATAGTCTGCCTGAATTCATTTCATCATTATCCGACTCCAGAGTTGACTCTAAAGGAGATAAAAAGAATTTTAAGTTCAGATGGGAGGGTAATAATAGGGGATATATTTACCCTGCCAATTATTAGACAGATAATTAATTTATATCTGCCATATAGTAAAAGTGGAGATTATAAGATGTATTCTAAGAGAAGTTTAGATGAAATCTTTAGTGTAGAAGGGTTTAAAAATAAAATGTTTTCTATAATATCTCCTTGGTTATTCGTGTCAGAATATAAAAATAAATAAAAAATCATTCTCAATTGGATGGTTTTTTTTGATAAATTATTAATTTTTGTAGTAAGAAATAATATTTTTTTGAGATAGTAATAAGTATAGAATGGTGATACACTTTAAACATTAATTTTTTTTAATAAACGGAGGAAGTTTTAATGGATAGGCAGAAGATACGAGAAAGGTTAAATGATGGAATAATAGCTCGGGAAAAATGTTTTAATAGTGCAGTACTAGCTAGTATTATAGAGATAGATGGGGAGTACAATTTTCTTTTAGAAAAAAGATCAAAAAACATAAAACAAGGTGGAGAGATAAGTTTTCCTGGTGGAGGATGGGAAAAAAATGATAAAAATTTTGAGGATACAGCTACAAGGGAGACTGTAGAAGAACTGGGAATATTTCCTAAGGATATAGAGGTAATGGGGAAATTGGGAACCTTGATAATCCCTGCTGGTGTATTAATAGAGGTATATGTAGGTGAGATTTTATGCAGGGTAGAAGATTTAAATATAAATTTAAAGGAAGTAGAAGAAGTTTTAATAATTCCTGTAGATTATTTTAGAAATAATCCTCCTAAGGTGGAAAAAATAACGATACAGATGCATCCTCATTATAAATTAGATGGGAAAAGGGTAGAATTCCCGGCAAAATATTATAATTTACCTGAAAAATATCATGAACCTTGGGATGGAAGGGAAAGAGAAGTATATATGTATGAATATAATAAGGAAGTTATTTGGGGTATTACAGCAGATATAATTTATGAAATTATAAATAAAATAATTTAAGAGGTAGGAAAATTTTTTAATTTTCGTAAATTATCAAGGAAAACAAAAAATAAAGGTGGTAAAACATGATCAATGAAATAAAAGTACTAACAATGATAAAATTTTTATTATATCTGGTATTGCTGGGAATGTTTAGAAATAGTATGACCAATATAGTAGTCGTAGATGTAGCGGTAACCATGGTTATCTATTATCTGTTCAATAGTTACTTTATCGAAAGGGGTATAGACAAGCTACTGGTGATTGCATTTGTTAACATAATCAACTTCATAATAACTATAAATAGTTTACCGTTAACGATAGGAATAACTATCTATACCCTGATGTTTCTATACCAGGTTTTGAGTAATAAATTTTTAGAAAAACATTTAGCACAAGAAAAATCAATCCTGATAATTGGAGAAACTGAAAAAAAGCCCGAAGCCTTGAAACTTATAGAGGAGAGTAAAGATTATAAAGGGGTTTACCACTTATTAAAAGATGATTTATCCCTATCCAATGAAGAAGGTTTTATGAATTTTATAAAGGATAAAAAAATTCAAGAGATCTTGATATTGGATAAGAATTTAGAAAAACAAGTAGTAACCAACATATTGAATGTAAAGGTAACGGGAATTAAGATTTATAACTACTATGAATTTTTTGAATATATAAGAGGACAACTTCATTTGGAGGAGTTAGATGAAAAAAAACTCTTATTTGATCATGGGTTTGATGTATACCATAATCAATTTCAAAGGCAGCTAAAGAGAACCATAGATATAATTTTAGCTATATCGGTGGCCATAGCAGTGGCACCAATAGTAGTGATAGCTGCCATAATTGTAAGATTGGAATCCAAAGGACCTATCTTATTTAAGCAGGATAGGATGGGAGAGGGCAACAAGGTGTTTAAGATGATTAAATTTCGTTCAATGAAGTTACATGATGAAAATGCCCACTCAAAATATGCAGGAAAAACTGATTCTAGAATAACTAATTTTGGAAAAATAATGAGAAAAACCAGAATAGATGAATTGCCTCAACTTTGGAATGTTATAAAAGGAGAGATGAGTTTTGTAGGACCACGGGCTGAGTGGGTAAAATTAGCTAATGAATATGAAAAAAACATTTCTTTTTTCCCTCTTCGACACACAGTTAGACCAGGGCTCACAGGCTGGGCTCAAGTAAACTATCCGTATGGAGCGTCGGAAGAAGATATGAAAAAGAAATTGATGTATGATCTTTATTATGTAAAACATCAGACAGCAGGAATAGATTTAGTAATTTTATTGAAAACTGCTGGTGTAGTATTTTTGGGAAAGGGGCAATAATATGAAAAAAGATGGAATAAAAAAGAAAAAAAGGATAGGAATGGTAGTAAATGAAGCTTGGAATATGTACAATTTTAGGGGTGGACTGATAAAAAAATTGATATTAGAGGGGTATGAAGTTGTTGTTAT
>DAOUPY010000016.1 GCA_030625925.1 Fusobacteriaceae bacterium
AGATTTTTCAAATTCTCCTAGATTTCTATGAAGTTCCGCTTTCAAAATATTTTCGGCACTGCTTTCTCCTAAGCTGTCTAAAAGAATTTTCATATTTTCTTTTTCTTGGGAGGTATAGATCACTTCTGTCTCTCCTACTTCTTCCATCTCTTTAATTTGGTGTAAGATGCTGTTTAAATGGTTTTTTTCCTTCAATCTGCCAAAAACTTCCTCTCTTTTTTGGATTAATTCATTAATTTTTTCTTCCATTATCACTATGGATTTTTCTTCAGAAAGAGTTTCTTTCTTTTGGACCATCTTAGCGATATACTGGTTAAAATGAGTTATAGAAGGTATTTGTGAAATGGTAGATTTCAAGAGTTCGGCCTTTACTTTGAGATCATCTAAGGAATCGATCTCTCTGTATTTATCATTGGATTTCTGCCATGCTTTTATCCTGATATTTACATTTTTGAACTGTTCATTTTTTAAAATTTCTAAATATTCTTCAGTTGTTGGTTCGACCAAGAGAGTTCCCTCCTCTTCCTCGATTTGTTCACATTGATTTAGAGATTGGATCTCTTTGCAGAGGTCACAAATAAAAATACTTATCTCTCTTGGAACTACTGCTCCTTCTACTACTCCGTCGGTATAGACTTCAGCATCGACGTCCCCTGTAAATTCAGGCATTTCAATCCTGTATTTAGCCCCGCATTTACATTTAAAGTTCATATGATTCCTCCTGTTTTTTATCTGCAATGTCACGTTGCTTTTTCATGTTTTTTAAAATATCATTCAGTTGAAAGGTTAAATTTTTCCAAGTGAATTGATCTAAAGAAATATCATGGTTTACATGATGAAGAGTATCCAAAGAATTTGATAGGGCTCTTTTAATATTTTCAATATAGATACCTTCATTGTTTTTTTTTAATCTATCCTGGGAGACCCTCTCTGGAATATCTACATATGTGATCATATTGGAGTTGTTGATGGCGTCTCCAAACCAAGGTTTTATCCCGGGAAGATCAGATGTGATGACTCTCAGCCCGCAGGCGAGAGCTTCTACTAAAACTAAAGGAAGCCCCTCATACAGGGATGGAAGGATAAATATATGTCCTTTATTGTAGATCTCCTTTAATTTAGACTGCTCGATCATTCCCCAAAATTTTATCTCATTTTCACTGTTTTTACTTTGAGATAAGATGTTTTCATATTCCTCACCGTGCCCCATTCCAATTAAATTAAGCCTTAGTTGTTTATTTGTTTTGAGGGAAGAAAAAGCTTCTATTAAATATCGAATTCCCTTTGCATAGGAGATCTTACCAGTAAATATTATATCGATTATTTCATCATTTTTTTCTATATCTATAGGTTGAAAAACTTTATTATCAAACCCTATTCCAAGGGAGATGATTTTGTCAGGCTCCACATTATAGACCTCTTGAATCTCTTTTTTTTGAACTTCATGGAGGGCTATAATTTTATCTAATTCTTTCACTTTTTCTTGAATGAAATTATTTTTTAAATCATGTGATCTCATCTGTCTAAGGTCAGTTCCATGACAAAATCCAATAATATTAATGTTTTTGACCCATTCTTTTACTAAGGCAGTCAAAAAATACAGATGATGACAGAGGATATAATCGGGATTAAACTCCTCCACAGCTTTTAAAATTTGTTTTTTAAAGGCCTCTTCATAAAGTTTTATCATGGAACTATCCATCTCCTCATATGTGGTGCTTTTATAAGGCATGATGTCACTCATACCGGTAATCGGAAAGGGAAGTTTCTTGGTATTAAAAACAACCTCATAGGTGGAGAAAACATCTATATTTTTTAATTTTTCATCGAATTCACCGCCATAAACCAAACTTTGACAATGATCTAAATCAGTAAATGCTTTTATTATATTTTGCAAATAGATCCCGCTGCCGGTATCACTCGGTTTTTGAGATATAATATGAAGAATTTTCATTAAACTTCCTCCTAGGTATTAAAAAGCTTTCATTATATTTTAACTAAAATAGACAATTTTTACAATAGGGAAAAGTTTAAGGGGGTCATAAATCAAAGAAATTTTATTATCACCTCATTAAATACCTATCATATCTACGTTTTAAGGTTAATTTAGGTTTTTCATTAGGGAACTGTAATACTTTGGTTTTTTTACTTATTAAAATTTAATGTTTCATAATTGGTTTTAATGTTTTATATCCGGAACAAAAAACTGGTAAAATTATTCGAACTATGGTATTATTTTCACATGTATTGTTTTTAATAGAAGGAGGAAATATGGTTGAGATTTTATTAGGAATCCTATTTTGTATGGGGTTATGGTATTTGGTAGTTTTTTTTAAAGACTATAAAGAAGCTAAAATAAATAATAAATTGGAGAAGGGAAATAAAGCAGCACTAAGTGGGATTGGATTTTTTATTTGTTTTTTTGATACTTTGGGAATAGGTGGCTTTGCCCCTATGACGGCGATATTTAAGCAGTTTAAATTGGTGAATGATAGGATTATTCCCGGCTCTTTAAATACAGCTATGACTATCCCTATCGTTATAGAGGCACTTATTTTCATCAAGGATGTAAAGGTTGATTTGATTACTCTTGTATCTATGCTTATAGCTGCAACTTTAGGAGCTCTTTTAGGAGCGGGATATGTAGCTAAATTAAATGAGAAAAAGGTCCAGCTCTATATGGGATTAGCTTTAATAGCCGTGGTAATAATCATGTTAGCTGGTAAATTGGGGATACTTTCATCTGGTGGAGATGCAGTTGGTCTTTCAGGTGTTAAATTGGTTATAGCGATCATAGGTAACTTTGTATTGGGTGCCTTGATGACTCTTGGAATAGGGCTCTATGCTCCTTGTATGGCTTTGGTGTACGCTCTTGGATTGAGTCCATTAGTAGCTTTTCCTATTATGATGGGATCGTGTGCATATTTGATGCCGGCAGCAAGTGCTAAGTTTATCCGTGAAGGAGCTTATCATAGGGGAGTTACTCTATGGAGTACAATATTTGGATCAATTGGAGTTGTTGTAGCAGCTTATTTAGTCAAGTCACTACCAATTAATATTTTAACTTGGGTTGTTATGGGAGTTATTTTTTATACGTCGGTGAACCTGTTAAAAGATTCTTTTTCATCTGGAACTTCAGATGCAGTTAATGTTTAATTGAACACAACAAAAAAAGTTTCTACTAAGATAAATAGACACTAGATTATAATCTTTTAGAGGTTACAGTGATCTCATTTCTTGTAGGCATAAAGTGAGTCCATAAAAAGACAGATAGTCTTTTTATGGACTTTAAGTGTTTTTAGGGGAGATTATTGTCCGTATTTTATTAATCTCAATAATAGCAGAGATATGAAAATAATATGGATATAAGTGATATAGGGATTTCTTTTCATTGAATTTTTCAATGGTTTATGTTAGAATTGTCAGATATAATAAGCGATAAACAGGAGATGCACATGAAAAAAAGAATAGTCTTTGATAGAGTAGGAGATATGAAATATATATCTCATTTAGATACTATAAGATTTTTAGAGAGACTCTTTAAAAAAACAGGTATTACTATAAAACATTCAGAAGGGTTTACCCCTAGACCGAAGTTGTCCTTTGGAAATCCTGTGTCACTAGGAGATGAAGCATTCAATGAATTGATGGATGCAGAAATAATTTCTGAACTATCCAATGAGGAGATCCTAGGGCTTCTAAATTCAAACTCGCCTGAGGGATTTAAATTTCATGAGATCTATGATGTTCCTAAAAAATCCGGGATAGCCAATGATTTTGATATTTTAATCTATGAGGTAGAAGGAAGTACAGTAGACATAGATGCTCTGGAAAATTTATTAAATAGTGACAAAATCATAGAGATAAGGGAAAAAAGAGGGAAAACTCAAGAGAGAGACCTAAAAGAGAAGATAGGAGACTTTAAAAGAATTGGAAATAAGATCTTTTTAGAGTTATATAATATTTCTCCTAAAGGTTTATTTGCACTGGCTGAAATAGACACGAAAGATCTAAAAGTTGCAAGGATGGGATATAAAAAAAAAAATAAAAATATGGAGGGATAGATTATGTTAGATTTAAAGTATATCAGAAATAATATTGAATTTTTAAAGGGAATTTTAGAGAATAGAAACGCTAAAATAGATTTAGATAGATTTGAACAGTTAGATGAGGAAAGAAGAGAATTATTATCAGAAGTAGAAACTTTAAAATATAAGAGAAATAATGCTTCACAAGAGGTAGGTAAATTAAAGAGAGCTGGGGAAGATGCATCTCATATTATCGAAGAGATGGGTGATGTTAGCTCTAGTATCAAGGCAATAGATAAAAAATTATCTGTAATCGAAGAGGAGATCAGATATTTCCAAATGACTATTCCAAATGTATATCATGAGTCTACACCAATCGGAAATGATGACACTGATAATATTTTAGTTAGAACTTGGGGAGAACCTGCAAAGTTTGATTTTGATGCTAAACCTCATTGGGAATAGGAGAAGAATTAGAAATACTAGACTTCGAAAGAGGAGTAAAATTAGGAGGATCTAGATTTACTCTATATAGAGGAGCAGGAGCTAGATTAGAGAGAGCATTAATAAACTTCATGTTAGATTTACATACTACAGAGCATGGGTATACAGAGCACCTTACACCGATTTTAGTAAAGCCTGAAATATGTGAAGGAACTGGGCAGTTGCCAAAATTTGGTGACGATATGTATAAAACTGAGGATGATATGTATCTGATCTCAACTTCTGAGATAACTCTGACAAATATCCATAGAGGAGAAACTTTATCAGAAACAGATCTGCCTAAATATTATACTGCATTTTCACCTTGTTTTAGAAGGGAAGCAGGATCATATGGTAGAGACATCAGGGGGTTAATCAGACAGCATCAATTTAATAAAGTTGAAATGGTAAAGTTAGCTCACCCTAATAATTCAAGCGAAGAATTAGAAAAAATGGTAGTAAATGCTGAAACTGTATTACAAAAATTAGGATTACCATATAGAGTAGTTCAATTATGTACAGGAGATATTGGGTTCTCAGCAACTAAAACATATGATTTAGAAGTATGGTTACCATCTGAAAATACATATAGAGAGATTTCATCTTGTTCTAACTGTGGAAACTTCCAAGCTAGAAGAATGGGACTTAGATTTAAGCCTTCTCAAGGCGGAAAGAGTGAATTTGTTCATACATTAAATGGTTCTGGATTAGCAGTAGGTAGAACTTTACTAGCTGTTATGGAAAATTACCAGCAAGCAGATGGAAGTTTCCTAATTCCAGAAGCTCTTAAACCATATATGGGTGGGTTAGATGTTGTTAAAAAGTAGTATATTTTTTATACTCCTGCTTACCATCCTTACATCTAATATATATATATTAATAATAGTAGCAGGTTTGATGATTTTTTCAAACCTGCTATTTAACAAAAATTTAAAAAATTCCATGAGGAAGATGAAATATGTTTTTCTCCTCTATTTCACCACAATATTATTTCAATTAGTTATGATTCAAGATGGTGAGGTGATCTTCAAGTTTTATAATTTTTATATTACCTGGAGGGGAGTTACTCAGGTTGGAATTAATTTTTTGAGGATTTTTGATATATTGCTCATTTCGTGGCTAATAAATGCACAAAATATATTTACCGGCAGATTCCAAAGATATAATGAATTAATAGATGTTATTATAGGATTGGTCCCAGAAGTTTTTGTTCTATTTAAGAAGAGAATGAAATTCAAGGCGTTTTTTAGGCATATTTTAAAGCAAATAGAGGGTAAAATATAATCTTTCAAAAGATTGCTTTTATATATGAAATTTGGTATTATTAAATAGTAGAAAAACTCAAATATAAAAGAGGAGGTAATTATGAGATATAATTACAAAGATTTAGGATTAGTGAACACTAAAGAGATGTTTGCTAAAGCAAATAAAGAGGGATATGCAGTACCTGCATTTAACTTCAACAACATGGAGCAAATGTTAGCAATCGTTGAAGCATGTGCTGAGATGGGATCACCAGTTATATTACAATGTTCAAATGGAGCTAGAAACTACATGGGAAAACCTGTAGTAGCTATGTTAGCTAAAGCAGCTGTTGAAGTTGCAAGAGAGATGGGATCAGACATCCCTATCGCTTTACACTTAGATCATGGTTCATCTTTTGAGCAGGCTAAAGATTGTATCGAATGGGGATTCTCATCAGTAATGATCGATGCATCTCATCATTCATTTGAAGAAAATATTGCTGAATCTAAAAAAGTTGCAGAATATGCACATTCAGTTGACGTAACAGTTGAGGCTGAATTAGGTGTTTTAGCTGGAATTGAAGATGAAATATCTAACGAAGAACATATTTACACACAACCACATGAAGTAGAAGAATTCGTAGCAAAAGCTGGAGTAGATTCTTTAGCTATCTCAATCGGAACTTCACATGGAGCACATAAATTTAAGCCGGGAGATGATCCTAAGTTAAAATTAGAGATCTTAGCTGAAATTGAAACTAAAATACCTGGGTTCCCTATCGTATTACATGGTTCATCATCAGTACCAGCTAAATTTATCTCAATGATAAAAGAATATGGTGGAGAGATCAAAGATGCGATTGGTATTCCTAATGATCAATTGAGAGGAGCTGCAAAATCAGCAGTTGCAAAGATCAATGTTGATACAGATGGTAGATTAGCATTTACTGCTGGTATCAGAGAAGTATTAGCTACTAAACCAGGAGAATTTGATCCTAGAAAATATTTAACACCTGCTAAAAAGTATATGAAGGATTTCTATATGACTAAAATAACTGATGTATTCGGTTCTGAAGGTGCTTACAAGAAAGCAGCTAAGTAATTAAATTTAAAAGGAGATAGCAATGCTATCTCCTTTTTTTATACAAAAAAATTTAAAATAATACACATTTTTATAAAAACCATTAAAATTTATTGTGAAACATTGCAAAATAACTAAAAACAAGTTAATATATTTATAATAACCTATCATGTATTAAGAAATTATAAAAGGATATTAGGATACTAGGCTAATATAAGCATTATCTTAAATAGAGAAAGAAAAATGAATCCTTACTAAAAAAAAAGATATATACTATCTATATTTTATTATAGATATAAAGGGAGGATTTTTATGATAAATCATTCAGCAGTAGACCCTAATCTTGGTTATTTATTTCAAGGTTATTATGCATTATTAGTTTTATTTGATTCGGAAGAAGAAGAGGCTTCAATTACTGTAGAAATAGAAGACGATATAGCATTAACTGAAAAAATAACAACTCTTATACAAGTTAAACATCGTAAAGAAATAAAAAAAGTGTTAACTATTAAAAGTGTTGATTTTTGGAAAACTATAAGGATTTGGGTAAGAGAAGTATATAAAGATAATTTATTCGCATTAGTTACATGTGACAGCATTCAAAAAAATAGTGTTCTATTGGAATTTACTAAAAAAGAAAAAGATAGAAACATCAAAGGGTTAAAAAAAGAACTGGTTGAAGAAGCAGAAAGAGTTTTAAAAGAAAGAGAAACTGCTCTTGAGAGAGGCATAAAATTACCACATGAAAAAAGATACCAGGGATGTGAGGATTTTTTAAACCTCAAAGAAAAAGATGCACTATTAAAAAAAATCTATATTTTAGACAATACTATTACAATAGATGATATTGGTAAGGAAATAGAAAAAAGGTTAATGAAAACAGTTACTCAAAATAATAGAAAAAAAGTAGCGAATAGAATCGAAGAATGGTGGGGCGTTAGAGTAGTAAAGGCCTTAAAAGATAAAGAGAGTATACTTAAACGAGAATTAACGTCACAGATAGAAGATTTTATAAGCAGAACTAATGAAAATAACTTTATAGTTTCATTAAATAACAAAATAGATATTCCTTCAGAAGAAACGGAAAAAAATAAAACAGAGGGATCAACTATGCTAAAGCAAATTGAGTTAATAGATGATAAAAATTTTAGAAAACAAAAGGCCTTAAAAGAATTTTGGGGAGCACGTATTCAGAGAAACTTGTGGATAACTGAAGATATATTAGTAATAGAAGAATTAGAAAATTATGATTTAGATTTAATAGAAGATTGGGAATATGAATTTAATACTAAAGCAGATATTGGAAATGTTTCAGAGGAAGAAAAAAAAGAGATTGGTAAAAAAATATATGATTATTCAATGAGAGAAGCTTATATAAAAATTCAACCAAAAATTGAAGAATGGAAAGATAGGAATTTGGTTGCTGGGAGCTATCAAATACTCTCAAATGATTTAAAAGTAGGCTGGCATCCTGAGTATATAAAAAAAATATATGAAAAAGGAGAAGAAGATGAATAATATAAGTTCTGATATATTTGCCTTAATAAATCCTGCGTATATGTCTTTAATAATAAGAAAATTTTTGGAAGGTTATACTACAGAAAAAGAAGATGGATGTTTTATATATATTCCTTATATAATAATACCATTATTGTTATCAGAAAAGACTAGAAGAACTATTCAAAATAGTCAAAATAGAAAAGGGCTTTTAAACTGGATAACTGAATATCCAGAAAACAAAGTACCTTTAAATAAACAAATTAGAGGATTAAAGAAATATATAAAAGACGCATTATTATTTGGGATACAATTAAATTTATTTTTAATAACAGAAGAAGGAAATTTAAAATTAGGAAATAATAAACCAATAAAAAATAAACTAATAGCAACTAATGAAATAAAAGAAGTAATGATAAATGCAGAAAAAATTGGTAAATGGTGTGGGAAAATGAGAAATGAAACAGATATATTTTATAATTTAGGAGTAGAAATATGAAAAGGTGGAATATAAAAAATATAATTTTATATAATAAAGAAAATATAAATAAAATTTTAAAATTTGACACAACAGGAATAAATATAGTTACTGGTCGCTCCTCTACAGGAAAATCATTAATTATAGAGATTATAGATTATTGTATGGGGTCTTCAGAATGCAATTTAGCAGATGGCGTAAGGCCAGTATTGTCTTGGGTAGGAATAGTTTTAGAAAAAGGGAACAATCAAATATTGTCATTAAGGAAAGTGACTGATAATAATAAAGTTAGTAATGAATTTTACTTTGAAACAGGTAGGAGTATAAAGATACCAAAAGGAAATTTAGAATTAGAAGATAAGAATTCTTTAAATAGAGAAATGATTATAAATAAATTTAATCAATTATTTGGCATAGGTGATGTTAAAAATAATTTTTTTGACAGTGAATATAAAAAAAGTTCTACAATATCAATGAGATATCTTATGTCATATCTATTACAAGATGATACAGTTATAATAAATAAAAATCATTTGTTAAGAGGCTTAGATACTAGTAAAAAATCAAATATTTGTAATGCAGGATACTATTTATTAGGAGCGGTTGAAGAAGAAGTATTGGGGAAAAAAGAAGAATTAAAAAAATTAAAAAGAAGTCAAAATCATCTTTTGAGAAAAAAGGTTGAATTTGAAAATTTAAAAAAAGAAGAGCATAAAAAACTAGAGAATTTATTATATGAAGGAAGTCAATTAGGAATTTTACCAGAAGAAAAGATAAAAGAATTCAAAAATTTAAGTGATTATAAAGTAGAATTAAAAAAGTTTTCAAAACTAGATTTAGTAGTAAAAGGTATAGAAGATAAAAATTTGATAAATGAATTACAAATTAACTTAAAAGAAATAAGAAGAAAGGTTACTCATAAAAGATCAGAAATTCAAATGGCAAAAAACCATTTAAATCAATCAACTAAATTTGAAAGAGTAAGTGATAAGCAATCTTCAAAGTTACAAATTATTGATGCAATTAGGAATAAAAAAGTAGATAGTGATTGTTTTTGTCCATTATGCGGTTCAGAAACACAAGGTAAAAACGAAACTATAAATATTATAGAAACTAAACTTTTAGGCATGAAAAAAGAAATGGCCGATGTCAATATAGAAAGACCTAAAATAGATAAATATATTAACAGTTTAGAAAATGAACAAGATGAATATTTGATTATAATGAAAGATCTTAAAATAAAAATAGCGAAATTAATAAAAGAAGATAATTTAGAAGAGAGTTTAAGACTAGAACAACGACAAAATCAATGGCAAGGAAAAATAAAATATTATTTAGATGATGCTAAGGAACTATCAGAAGAATACAGTTTAGAAGAAGAAGAAAAATTACAAAAGACTATCGATGAATTAGAAGAAGAAGTTGGCAGGGGAGCTATAGAAGAAAAGATAGGTGACATTAGAAATGATATTAATTCATATGCGTATGAAATACTTAAGGAGTTACCTTTAGAAAAAGGGTATACAAATTCTACAGTTAATATTAATCTAAAAAATTACGAAGTAGCAGTAAGAAATTCAATGAAAAAAACTTCGATGAAAACAATAGGGTCAGACATGAATTATTTAAGTTTACATGTAGCATCTTTATTAGCTATACATAGACATTTTAATCAAATGGGGAAGCCATATCCAGGATTTTTAATTTTTGATCAAATTAGTAGACCATTCTATCCTGAGGAAGTTAAAGAAGAAAAGGAAATTAATGGGGAAAATTTATCAAAAGAAGAAGTCTATTTAAAAAAATATTTTGATGTTTTATTTCAAGAAATTATTAGAAATGACTCGCTCCAATTAATAATATTAGAACATGCATATTTTGAAAATGATGAAAAGTATAGAACAGCTACTAAATATAGATGGAGATTAGAGGAAGATGGTTTAATACCTGATGAATGGATAAAAAATTTAAAGACGGTTTAAATTTTAAAAAATTATTAGAAATTTTTTTCAAAGAATGACAAATTACTAGATAAAATGACTTTAAAAATCTCGGATAGTATTGGTATTCCAACAAGTAAAAGTGGTGAATTTATAAGAGAATTCACTAAAATTAAATTATTAAGTTAAAAAAATAAAGTTACCTACTTTTCTTGGAATGCTGAATTTTTTATAGAACATTTTAGAGTTTACACAAAACTTGTAATAGTCCTGTTAAGAGTCAAAAATTATTTTGGCTCTTTTGTTTTGATTTATAATTTTTTCTATATCCTATCTATGATTTATTATGATAGGTGTAGCTTATTTTAGAAACGAGAACTCTTTGATACTGCTTTAACTTGCTTTTTTCCTTACTGGGATCTAAAAAAAGCAGAGAAAAAAACTCCCAGAGGAATACCCATCCTCCTACGTAAAACCCTTCTATAACTATCTCCCAGGCCAGGTGAGTAACGGAAATATATTTTTTTATAATGGAAACTGCAAAAATAAACAAAATACCTGAAATAAAATTCCTCATAGCTGATCTATAAATTTTGTAGATCTCCTTTTTTTTCTTTTTGTGCAGGTATAAAAAATAATGTTTAATTTCCTTTATCCCCTTGGTTTCCTTAACTTGATCATAGATATTTTGAGGCATGTTTATATTCACTAAAAGATTGTACCTAAAGGGAATATCCTCTATAGAATCTTCCAGATAGACAATTAATTCATCATCTAAATCCCTGTTCTTAAAAGGTGAAAAATCCAGACTACTATAAAGAGCTTCATAGTGATCTACGAAAATATCTATTATATAAGAATTGGTTTTCTTATCAAATCTAAAAAGTTCATCTAATTTTATTTCATTTTTTAAATTTTTAAAAATCATTTTAACCACCCCGTTTAAGGTTCTTTATGTTATTTTTTACAAAGTTAAATAAAAAAATCCTTTTTAGGAGTTTTAATAAGAATAATAAAGGAAGGAATTGAAGGAGTGCAGGTTGACAGAAATAAAAGATTAGCCTATCATAAGGATATATATTAATTTTATAAAGGTGGAAAAGACGATGATATTATACTTTGGCATTGGACTGCTGGCAACAATTTTTGGATCACTGGTTGGATTGGGCGGAGGAGTGGTCATAAAGCCAATTTTAGACGCTATAGGAACTTATGATCTGACTACTATTGGGATACTATCTTCCTTTACGGTTTTTTCCATGGCTGCTGTGTCTACAGGAAAACAAATAAAGAAGGGATTTAAAGTAGAAAAAAATATGCTGGTAATAACAGCAGGATCAATATTAGGTGGTGGAATTGGAAATTCATTATTTGGTATTTTTTTAAAAACTTTAAACAATGAAGGACTTGCCACAGCCATTCAAGGACTTATGTTAGCAGCCCTACTAATATTGGTTTTATTTAAAGAAAATCTTCCGAAATATCATTTGAAAAATTATCTGATATTATTTTTAATAGGAATGATCCTAGGAACCATAGCATCTTTTCTGGGGATAGGTGGAGGGCCGATAAATGTAATGGTATTGGTCTTGCTTCTCAATATGGATATAAAAAAAGCTGCTGTGACTTCAATATTAATAATTTTATTGTCCCAGTTTGCAAAATTAATCTTGATTTTTGTAGGAGTTGGGTTTAGCAGGTATGATCTGTCAATGCTCTATATGATGATTCCCAGTGGAATTGCAGGAGGGTTTATAGGAGCTCATTTCAATCATAAATTGAGCCATGAAATTATTCATAGAATATTTAATACCGCTATAATAGCTCTGGTGATCTTAAATTTTTACAATGTGGCAAGCAGTTTAGTATAAAG
>DAOUPY010000235.1 GCA_030625925.1 Fusobacteriaceae bacterium
AACTACTTTAATGAATATTGGGGTAAACGCTGAGGTAAATAATGCAGATATAGCCATATTTCGTGACCGGGAATGGACTAATGGAATTGAGGCCGAGGTAAATAAAATTGATATACAACAACAAGAAGGGTATGCTTCTACTGTTGCTCCTCAAAGTAACCTTGCAGACTCCTTTATGGCTGCCTTTGGAATGGAAGTAGGTGCCGGTGGAAATACCGGAGAGGCTGCTCCAGGTATGGGTGCAGGTAGTTCAGGAAATATGGCAGTAGGTATGTCTACTATTTCAACTACTTCTGCCAATCAGGTGACACCGCCTTTCACACCATACAGCTACCAGAAATAGATTAAAAATAAAAAGCTCTCAACCTTGAGAGCTTTTTATTTTTAATTTAATTTTTTTTATTAACACTAAATACCATCCCAGATTGCTCAAATTAAAAACCCTCTTAACTTTTACCATAAATTTATAGAACGCGGATCCAAAACCTTAACCGCTTTGTCACGAATTACACTACGGGTATACAAAATTATTAAAGACTCTATTGCTATAGCACAGAAGTTTTTATAAACTTTTTTTTGTCACAGATTACACAGATTAAAAAAATTTATTCTTGTTTAAGATCTTTTACCCTTGACGCAGACTAGATTCTGACTTTGATATTCTGACTTTTTCTTTTGAATCTAATCCCTTTTTCTAGATGTTACTCTACTCCTCAGTAGATATCTTACGAGTTTCGTCGTGCCCACCATGCCCGTCAGGCATACCATTAAAAAACGGGGATTCATGGTTTCACTCTATAACATCAAATGGTTATTGCTTCTGCTTCTTTTTGACATCGTAATTTTCTTATAACTAGAAGAAAATTTCGTACTCGTCAATCAAGAAACCATAACGAGAAAGTATAAGAATCTCCTTACTTTTCTTTCCTCTATTTCTTTTTCAGACTCACATTTAAAATTAAATTTAGTTACATTTAATTTTAATAATCGTGAATTGTAAATGGAGCCAGTTAAGGATGGGAACCTTGTCTTTTGAAACAGATTATTAAAACTACCATCTAAAAAAATTTAAATCCATAGAACACGGATCTCTTTGAGATACACTGAAAACCTCTAATCTATACAGATAAAAATCTTTTTTTCTTAGTTAAAATCTGCGTAATCTGCGACTAAAAAAAATTTCAATTTCAATTTTCAATTAGCCGCTTTCATCTAATGTTTCTTCGTGATAATTCATGACTAACTTTTTATTTTAGTTTTTAACTATTTAATTAATTTTAATTTTATCATGAAAGGAGGTTTTTTTCAATTTTACACATATTCTAAGGTAACCGACTTTCCAAAAGTTTTTAAGATAGCCTCTAACTCTATCACTACTTTTAATTTAATATTAAAATCTATTGGGAAATCTGGATTTTGATGAGCAGGGTTCACAGCAGTTCCAGCCACTATTTTTATATGACTAACATCAAAGAGGAGCATTCTCCCAAGGATCCCGGCTCCATCTCCACCAGTAATTTCTTTACCTTCATAAATATACTCTTTTATATAATCCACAGCTTTATTTAAGGTCAGCAATCCTTCTGTCACTAGATCTACTCCCCTTAAATAGCCTACTGGAGGCAGGTTATTTTTATATCCCTTCAAATCTATCACAATCTCTTCGTCCCAAGCTTTAGATATTATATTGGCCGTGGTTCCGCCGCTGAGCACTATAACTCCCTGGGACTCTTCTACCCTTTGTATAAATTTCTCATCATCTTCTATATTTTTAGGAGGTCCTGTAAATAAATTTAAATATTTTATAGGTTGAAATTTAATCGATAGAACAGTGGTATCATCTCCCGGTTTGTCATTATATAAAGTTTTACAGACATCCAATAAGCTATTAGTTACATCTGTTGCATATTTTTTCTGAGATATATCCCTCAAAAAATCATTTATATTTTCCCATTGCCAGCCTAAATTAAGATATTCTCCTACCCCTGCATGAACTGCTCCATCACTGACAACAGTCAATAGATCATCGGGACAAAATTTGAAACGACTCTCAAAAATAGTTTTCCCTTTTATAACCCTTTCTTTTCTGTCTATAGACATATCACAACCATCCCTATAAAAAAATGTGGGAGGATTCTCATATTCAACCATATAGCAGTCACCATTGTTATTTAATTTTATAATTGTAAAAGTAGAGTATGCGAGTTTTCTAACCTTACATTCAGGCAGGGTATTCATTATCGTTTCCAATGTTTCATCGATGCTGGAACCACCCTTTAACATAGTCACTGCTATTT
The DNA here is from genome assembly GCA_030625925.1 of Fusobacteriaceae bacterium. GTDB lineage: Bacteria > Fusobacteriota > Fusobacteriia > Fusobacteriales > Fusobacteriaceae > Psychrilyobacter. The sequence continues at coordinate 2,298 of DAOUPY010000235.1, forward strand.
TTGAAGTTAGAGTTGCCAAAATATTTGCCTTAACTCCGCTTCCAAGTCCATCAGAAAGTACCAAAATGCATCCATTTTCTGTTTTTACAGTTTCCACCTTGTCCCCACAGAGTTCCTCACCGAATTTATTTACACTTTTATATGAAGCATCTATATAATATTCCATTAAAGACTCTCCTCTTCGTTGAATACATCCCTCAATTTATTAAAGGCTACCTTAGATTCCCCTGTGGTTTCCCCTAGCAAACTAGCTATTTCTTGAGCGATTCTCATTTGTTTTTCTACCACTGTCTGGGTTATTTTTAAAGTCTGCTCTTTTAAAGTTCTTATTTCCTCTTTTCTCAACTCATCACTGGTTATATCGGTCAAAACTATTAATATGCCCCCCTTAGGATTCATAGATATAATACTTACTCTCATATAAAGTGTTCCATTTAGAAATGCTTGTTTTTTCCAAATGATATTTTCTCCTTCTAAAGATACCTTCTCTAACTTTTCCTTGGATATAAACTCCTCTATCGATCGTTCCTTCGCTTCTTTTGGTGATATCCCAAAATATCTGCTAAAAGCCACATTGCTTTCTATTATCTCATGTTTATTATTTAATATAAGGATAGCGTTAGGAGAGTTCTCAAATATTTCATTGGTAATTTTATCGGCACATTTCTTCATATAGTGAACACACATCTCCTTGTGAGACATCCCTCTATAAATAGATATAGCTTTTTCCCTGCATGTGTCATACCCACATCCACCGCAATTTAACTCATCTTCTTTGCTATATTTTTCCAAAGTTCCCAAGATCTCTGTAATTTCCTCCTCACTAGGCATCTTTTCTTCAAATTTTTTATTATGAAAATTAGCACTAAAATCTATCCCGCAGAGATGATCATTCTTTTCTGCTTTTTTATCATTTTCATTTAAATATTTTTTTAAAGTCTGTACCCTGGAAAAAGTGGTTGAAGAAGCATTTGATCCTCCTGGACCTCCAAGACAGCTTTGTTTACACACACTTACTTCTACGCAGGTCCCTGTTATATTCCCTCTAGATAACTCATCAAAAAGTTCAATACATTCATCTAATCCATCTACTCTTAATTGGGTCAACCCCTTTTCCTCAATACTTTCTCTAATCCCCTCTAAAATTCCACCTACTACAGGATAGCTGCTCCCGAAATTACTTCCGAACCTGTCTACATCACTGGAGTCTTCATTTTGATAATCTATTCCCTCATCTTCTAACCACTGAGATACCTCATCAAAGGTTAATACTGCATCTATCGCTCCTATATGTTTTTCAGATAATGATTCACATTTTTTAGCGATACAAGGTCCTAAAAAAACTGTTTTTTCCTTTGGATTCTCTTTTTTTAATAGATAACCATGGGAGATCATAGGAGATGTAAATGGCATTAAATACGGTAATAACGCTGGATAATATTTTTCTATCAGGAGGACTACCGATGGGCAGCAAGTTGTTATATAGATCCCTTGATTAGTCTCTGATATATAATTTTCGTACAATTTTGAAGTAATATCGGCTCCTACTGCCGTCTCTTCTATGAGATTAAACCCTAATTTTTTTAACCCCCATATAAAACTATTGGATTTT
>DAOUPY010000305.1 GCA_030625925.1 Fusobacteriaceae bacterium
CATATGCTAAGCCGTTGGAAGAGGCCGGGATAGATTTTAATAAGCCTGTCTTTGCATTTGCTATAAACAGCAGGAGACCTGAAAAAATATGGAATCCTGAATATATAAAAAAAAAATAACAACTCTATTGGATAAATACGATGCCCAGGGAATATTTTATTATTCACCGGCAGAGAAAGGATTTGCAAAAAATATGCATAGAGAATTAGGAGATAGAGGAGATATTTTCTCCAATATAACAACAAGGTCCATAAGAGAATTAGCTATGCTGCTTTCTAATTGTGATATGTTTATAGGAAATGAAGGCGGACTCAGGCATATTGCTCAGGGGCTTGATGTACCTAGTTTTGCTATATTTTCGCCTAGGGCAGAAAAAAAAGAATGGCTGTCCAATGCCAATGACAGACATCGTGGGATAGAACCAGATGATATTATTAAGGAGACAAAGATAGAGACTCCAAAGACTCCAAAAGAGGAATATGAATTAAGAACTCCTGAAAGGGTCTTACCTATAATAGATGAGATGATAAGAAAATATGTAAGAAAATAGGTGGTAAAAATGGAAATTTTAAAAAAAAACTACAAAGAATGGAAAATTTATTATTTAGATGAGCAGAAAAATCTTCTGGATTTGGGAAAAAAGCTAGCTGATAAAGAAAAAATAGAAGAAGTACAGGTTTTTAAAGAAAGTCAGAGAAATTATGTCTCTAAGATAAAATTTAATGATAAATATTATGTTTTGAAATCACCTAGAAATGAATATAGAATACCTCAAAGGAGAGTAGGGACTCTATTTAAAGAGGGCGAAGCTTTGGTTACATTAAAAAATATAACAAAACTGAGAAACAGAGGACTGACAGAATTAGTGGCACCTCTTTTAGTTGCAGTACGAAGAACCAAGGGTATGATAAAAGAATCATATATTGTATTTGAATATGCTGAAGGAAAAGACGGAACAGAGAATATCTCTGAGATGATAAAATTAGGGTTAAGGATGCATGAATTAGGAGTATATCATGGAGATTTTAATCCTTCTAATTTTATCTGGACAAAAGATGGTATGAAAATTATAGATACTCAGGGGAAAAAAGCATGGACACCATTTAAACAAAGGTATGACTTTATAACTTTAGATCATGATAACATAGATGATTTTGAGAATTATGCCAAACATAAAAAAGACTTTTGGTATTATTTGGCTGTATTTACAAAAAAATATAAAAGATTGGGTTTTGTATCCAATATAAAAAAATGGAAAAAAAAGAAAAGAGATAAGGGCTGGAAAATATAGGGGGAAAAATGAAGGGAATTATTTTAGCAGGCGGATCGGGAACAAGATTATACCCAATAACAAAGGCAATTAGTAAACAAATAAATCCGATATATGATAAACCTATGATATATTATCCATTATCTGTCTTGATGTTAGCAGGGATAAAAGAAGTTTTGATTATATCTACCCCTCGAGATCTCCCTATATTTGAAGAGTTATTAGGAGATGGATCAGATCTTGGAATGAAGTTAGAGTATGCAGTGCAAAAAGATCCCAACGGCCTTGCGGAAGCTTTTATAATCGGGGAAGAATTTATAGAAAATGATTCTTGTGCATTAGTTTTAGGTGATAATATTTTTTATGGGATGGGACTTTCTACAGCGGTACAAGAAGCTGCGGAAGTAAAAAAAGGAGCTTATATATTTGGGTACCCAGTAAAGGATCCTGAAAGATTTGGGGTAGTTGAATTTAATGAGAATGGAGAAGCAATTTCATTGGAAGAAAAACCTGAAAACCCTAAATCTAAATTTGCTATACCAGGGTTGTATTTTTATGACAATACAGTGGTTGAAAAAGCTAAGGCAGTAAAACCATCTCATAGGGGAGAATTGGAGATAACTACTCTAAATGAGATGTATTTAGATGAAGGAACTTTAAATGTAATCAATCTTGGCCGTGGAATGGCATGGCTTGATACAGGAACTCATGATTCATTATTAGAAGCAAGTAACTTTGTGAAGACGGTACAGCACAATCAAGGTTTATTTGTGGCTTGTCTTGAGGAAATTTCGTACAATAATAAATGGATAACGAGAGATGATCTGATTAAGTTGGCTCAGCCATTACTTAAAACACATTATGGAGAGTATTTGATGGATTTAGTGAAATAGAAAAGGTCTAAAATTTATTAAATATTAGTGATAAGATTAATAGCAGAGAGAAAAAATTTGTGATAGAGATTTTATCTCTAGAGAGGAGAGAAATATGAAAACATATTTGATAACCGGAGCTGCTGGATTTATAGGAGCTAACTTTTTAAAATATAAATTAAAACAAGATAGAGATGATAGATATATTGTTTTGGATAAACTTACTTATGCAGGAAATCTTGGAACTATAAGTGAGGAGATTAAAGATAGTAGGGTAGAATTTATTAAAGGGGACATTTGTAATAAAGAATTAGTAGAAAATATTTTCATGAATCATGAGATTGACTTTGTAGTAAATTTTGCAGCAGAATCCCATGTTGATAGATCTATTGAGGATCCGGGTATTTTTTTAAAAACAAATATTTTAGGAACACAGACATTGATGGATACAGCAAAACAAAACTGGACTACCGGGAAAGATGAATTTGGATACCCGGTTTATAAAGAGAAAAAGAAATTTTTACAGGTAAGTACTGATGAGGTTTACGGAAGTCTGGAGAAAGAATTCCCAGAAGGTAAACGTCTAATAAATAATAATAAATTATCAATCAGTAATGGATTGGATATAGAAGAATTAAAAAAAGTTTTAAATGACAGGAAGGCTATGCCAAAGATATTTGGAAGCAAATTCTTTACGGAGAAAACCCCTCTGGATCCAAGATCGCCCTATGCAACTTCTAAAACAGGAGCTGATATGCTGGTAAGAGCCTACAATGAAACTTATCATTTTCCAGTAAATGTGACAAGGTGTTCTAATAACTATGGGCCCTACCATTTTCCTGAAAAATTAATTCCACTTATAATTAAAAATATATTGGAAGGAAAAAAGCTGCCAGTTTATGGGGAAGGAAAACAAGTCAGAGACTGGTTATACGTAGAGGATCACTGTAAGGGAATAGACATGGTAATTGATAATGGGAAATTGGGAGAAGCATATAACATTGGTGGATTTAATGAAGAAACTAATATAAATATTGTAAAAATAACTATCGAT
>DAOUPY010000171.1 GCA_030625925.1 Fusobacteriaceae bacterium
TGGGAGTTAGAAGATTTGTGCCTGTATTATCTAGAACCTGAGATCTATAGAAAATTGGTCAAAATGGTCAACAATAAAAGGGTTGAAAGGGAAGAATATACCAGTGCTATCATAAGGAATATGAAAAAAATAATCCATGAAACCAATATAGATGGAATAGTTTCTGGACGTGTTAAACATTTTTATAGTATCTATAAAAAAATGTATGAAAAAGGGAAGAGTTTTGATGAACTCTATGACCTGACAGCTGTCAGGGTGTTGGTAGACACAGAAGGAGAGTGTTACAATATCTTAGGAATGCTTCATAGTCACTGGAAGCCTGTTCCAGGAAGGTTTAAAGACTATATAGCGGTTCCTAAATCCAATGGTTACCAATCTATCCATACTACCTTGGTAGGGCCTCTAGGGAAGTTTATAGAGGTACAGATAAGAACTAAAGATATGCATGCTATTGCAGAAGACGGAATAGCAGCACACTGGAACTACAAAGAGAAGAGAAAAAACTCCAAGGCGGATAATGTTTATTCATGGCTTCGAAAAATATTGGAGTGGCAGAGTGAAGCCGATACATCTGAAGAATTCATTGAAACGGTCACGGGGGATATACTCAATGAAACGGTGTTTGTTTTCTCTCCTAAGGGAGATGTTATCGAACTATCCAAGGGTTCTACTCCGCTAGATTTTGCATTTCATATCCATACAGAGGTAGGATATAAGTGTATAGGAGCCAAAGCCAATGATAAAATTGTACCAATTGATTATAAATTGCAAAACGGAGACAGGATCGATATTATAACCTCCAATATCTCCAAAGGACCTGGTAGAGACTGGTTAAATATAGTTGCTACCCAGAGTGCTAAAAGTAAGATCAGGAGATGGATAAAAGAGAAAAATTTCGATGAAAATTTAAAGCTGGGAAAAGAGCTATTTGAAAAAGAATTGCTTAAGGTGGGATCTTCAGTTAAACAGATTGAAAATAGTCCTGAAATGAATGAATATTTAAATAAAAATTCTATCAATAATTTTAATGAATTACTTATTAAGATAACTTCTAAAAAATTGAATGTAAGCCTTCTTGCAGAAAGATTGGTCAAAAAAGATGAAAAAATAGACGTGGAGCTCATAGAAAATTATCAAAATGAAGCTCCTAAAAGAAAAAGTCGAAAAAAAAATGATTATGGTGTTATAATAGATGGTCTTGATAATACTATTGTTCGATTTGCCAAATGCTGCACTCCTCTTCCAGGAGACGAGATTGGTGGATATATAACTACCTATGGAGATATCGGCATCCACAGAATAGACTGTAAAAACTACATGAATTTAATTGCCCGTGATTCCAACAGAGAGATAGGTGTTAAATGGGATGATGAAGTTGTAAGCAGGAAGATCAATAAATACAGGTTTAAATTTACCATAGTCACTACAGACAGAGCAAATATTCTCTTGGAAATTGTAAAAATTATAGCTGATCATAAGATTGATTTAGAAGGAGTAAACTCTGGACACATTAAAAATGGTGCTGAAAGACTTTCAGTTATCGAGATCACTATAGACATCAACGAAAAGAGAGACTATGAGAAATTAATTAATCATATTGTAAATTTAAAAGACGTACTAGAAATCAGAAGAAATAAAAACAATTAAGAACCCTTATCATTAAAAAATAAGGGGAAGGAGTATAAGATGAAAAAATTACCAGTAAATTATGAATTATCCCATAGAGATGGAAAAGCAAGAGCAGGGGTTATAACTACTCCCCATGGAGATATAAAAACTCCGGTATTTATGCCAGTTGGAACACAGGCAACTGTAAAAACAATGAATCCCGAAGAAGTTAGAGAGCTAGGGGCAGATATTATCTTAGGAAATACTTATCATCTGTTTCTTAGACCAGGTGACGATGTAGTTGCAAAATTTGGTGGATTGCACAAATTTATGAACTGGCCTCACCCTATATTAACAGACAGTGGTGGTTTCCAAGTCTTTAGTCTGGGAGCTATTAGAAAGATAAGGGAGGAAGGTGTAGACTTTAGATCTCATATTGATGGATCTAAAAGATTTATTTCTCCTGAAAAATCTATAGATATTCAAAATAATTTAGGAGCAGATATAGTTATGTTATTTGACGAATGTCCTCCTGGCCAGTCTTCTAGAGAATACTTAATCCCTTCTATTGAAAGAACTACCAGATGGGCTAAAAGATGCGTGGAAGCCCATAAAAGACCTGATGATCAAGGATTATTTGCTATAGTTCAAGGTGGAATATATGAAGACCTGAGAGATAAGAGTATGAATGAATTGATGGAGATGGATGAAAGCTTTTCTGGATATGCTATAGGTGGATTGGCTGTAGGAGAACCTCGTGAAGATATGTATAGAATACTGGATTATATAACTCCTAAACTACCTGAGCATAAGCCTAGATACCTAATGGGTGTAGGAGAACCTCTTGACATGTTAGAAGCTGTAGAACATGGAGTAGACATGATGGATTGTGTACAACCATCTAGAATTGGTAGACATGGAACTACATTTACAAAATATGGAAGATTAGTTATCAAAAATGCTAAATATGCCCTAGATTCTAGATCTTTAGATGAAGACTGTGACTGCTATGTATGTAAAAACTATACTAGAGGTTACATTAGACATCTATTTAAAGCTAATGAGATGTTAGGACAAAAATTAGCCACTTATCATAACCTTTATTTCTTAATAAAGATGATGAATGGTGCAAGAGATGCTATCATGGATAAAAGATTTATGGCTTTTAAAGAGGAGTTTATAGGAAACTATACTCAAGGTAAAGACAGTGAGTGGATAATTCCACAAAGAATAGAGGACTAAAAATTAGAGATGCAGTGCATCTCTAATTTTTTTTTGCCAATATCATGTTGCTTTTTTATTCCTATGCCTCAAAACTTACTTCTATATCTTGGAGATCCAAGCTGGAAAAATGTTTTTGGAATTCTTTTGGGTTGGTAATAAATATAGGATAATGGACTATAAGGGTTGTGTTATTATAGATGGTAAAATCATCGAGAATAAACCCTTGGACATCTCCTGATTTCACCCTTATCTTGGTAAGTTTTGTCAAAAATATATCCAGGGCATCCAGGTCTAAATCCAGGAGTTCTTCTAGAGCACTCTCTGAAAAAATTGCTTCATTTATGGGCTTGGTGTAACTTCTTGTGGTATCGCTGAGAAAAGATACAAATTTTATGACCAAAGGCATATACAGACTGCTTATATCCAGCTCTAATTTTTCTATAATTTTTTGAGTGAGAGGGGGAAGGAGTTTTCTTAAGTTTTCAGCTTCCATTTTTTCAAACTCCAAATCATCTACAGCTTCATATATATTGGAGATCCTCTCTTCATCATTTGGTTCTTTGGCTAAAATTGCAATTACTCCTTCTACTGAAATCCCTTCTTGTTTAAGCTGGTCTATTATACTTTTTTCTTTTTCAACCATCCCCCTGTAAACTATTTCAGCCATCTCGTTGAAAATATTATAAACATCGTTGTAAAAAATGGTCATCTGTTCATGTTCTACATTGCTGTCATCGTTCTCGGAATCTTCTAATTGAGTAAGTATATTTCCTATCCCTACAATCAATTCATCCTCTAAATACCTCGAAAGAAGCCGTACATCCTTTAGTTTCATATTTATCTCTAATTTAATATTTTTATTTTCAATGTCGCTTTGGTTATAAATGATGTCATTCATAGTTTCCCACCTCATTTTAGAATTCAAGTAATCTTATAGTTTCTTAGTTATTTATTGGCAAGGAAATGAATTTTCCTTTATTTATTACCTTCTAACCTATAAAAAATAATATTTTCATATTTGTCGTATATATGGTAAAATTAACCTTAGCGATAATAAAAAATCAAAGAAAAAACCGGGAGGATTTTATGAATAATAACGATGTACTACGTAGATTTAGATATGCTTTGGATATGAGTGATAAAGAGGTAATAGATGCATTTAAAGAATCAGGACATATAATAGATAAAGAAGGAGTTCTTAATCTGTTGAAAAAAGATGAAGAGGAAGGTTTTGAAAAGTGTAACAATAGATTATTGGGGATGTTTTTTGATGGTGTTATAATCCAAAAAAGAGGAAGACAAGAAGTAAAGCCTGGAGAAACTCCAAAAACACCAGCACCAATGACTTCTAATAATATCAACAATCAAATTCTTAAAAAAATAAAGATAGCACTAAACTTAAAAACTGAAGATATGGTAGCTGTATGGGAATTAGCAGATATCTATATTTCAAACTCAGATCTGACTGCATTATTTAGAAAAAAAGGGCAGAAAAACTATAAGGAGTGTTTAGATAAATTCTTGAGAACCTTTTTAAAGGGTTTATCTGTAAAATATAGAAAGTAGTGAACCTCTCTCTTTTCTTATATCCCTAATCTAGGAGAGGGATAAGCTAAGATTAGAAGCTGAATTAAACTAAGTTAAATATGGGAGTAGTTATATGGAAATTTTTAATTTAAAAAAAGCTAAATCAACAAAAAATAAAGTAAAGAAAAATTTAACTGCTGAAGAGAAGCAAATATGGAACTATATAAAAGATAGAAAGCTCTATAACTTAAAATTTCAAAAACAGTATGAGATGGGAAGATATACTGCCAATTTTTACTGTCCTGAGATAGAGTTTGCTATAGATATTGATAATGAGAAACATACTAAAAAATATGAAAAAACAAGGGAAGAATACCTGCATTCTATAGGAGTATCCAGCCTTCGATTTACCAGTAGTG
>DAOUPY010000233.1 GCA_030625925.1 Fusobacteriaceae bacterium
GATCTCGTCTTTATTGTAAAGGTGAGGTCGTTCATGGGAATAGACCGAGGTAAATAAATCTCTATCAAAATCTTTCGCTTGTTTTAAACCAAAATATTTTTGTATTATGGTTTCAGGATTTTTTTTCTTAAATATTATTTCAATGGAGTGGCGAATGTTATCCATTTTTATTCATTTTTTGAATACAGTTTTCTTTATTATTTTTAGCTTTTTTATAATTTGGATCTAATTCTAATGCTTTATCGTAATCTAGTATTGCTCCTTTATAGTTTTTTAAAGATTCTTTAGAAATTCCTCGATTACTATAATAAAGAGGGGTCTTTGGATCTAATTTTATCGCTTCTTCATAGTCTTTTATCGCTTCTTCATATTTCCCTTGGAAATTTTTACAAAGTCCTCTTCTATTATAATAAATGGCAGTACTTGAATCTAATTTTATCGCTTCATCGAAATCTTTTTCAGCTTCTTTATATTTGTTTTGCATAACTTTAGAAACTCCTCTTCCGTTATAATAATCACCATCACTTGAATCTAATTCTATCGCTTTATCATAGTCTGAGATTGCTTCTTCCCACTTACCTAGTTTCGCCTTTTCTTTTCCTTTATCACTATAATATTTGGCACTTTTTTGATTTAATGCTTTTACTATATCATCATCTTTAAAATCAAACTTATTTAATATTATTTTTTTTAATTCTTCCCGTATTTCTAATCTTTTATAATTATCTTTATTTTTTATTCTATTTTTAATATGATTAATTTCTTCTTTTATTTCTTCAAATTCTTGTTTTTTTACAAGTACATCTAAATCTTTTTTTATTTGTAGACCTTTTACACTGTCTTTTTTTCCTTTAGAATAATCTTCTATTAACCTAATAAGGTTAGTAACATCCATTTTTTTAATATTATTAATATTACTTTCTTTATATTTTTTAATTTTCTTTAATTCTTCTTCCAGAATTTGAGTGTCTTTATATTTTTTGCAAAATATCTTTAATTCGTTTATAATTTCATCCTTTGAAATATCAAATTTTCCATTTGGAAATTCATTATTTACAATTGTTTCATAATTTTCTATTAACTGTGTTAAAAAAATAATAAACATATTGCTAAAATTATTTTCTTTTAATTTTTTTATATTTAATATTCTTTCGAGTAATTCAATATTTCCAATATAACATCTTAATTCTTTTCTTTCTAAAAAATTGTAGAAAAATCCCAAAATATCAAATCTATATATTTTTTTTTCTGATGAAAAACCTGCAAAATTAATATCATAATTTCTCTTATCATTTTGTTTATCTCCTGAAACAGTAGTTAAAATTTTTATTGATTTTTTAAAATCTTCTTCAAATTTTTCAGAAAGTAAAAAATATTCCAAATCAATATCCTGCTTATTTTGAAAAATTTCTGATGTCTTTTCTGAGTGTTTATCAAATTTTTCTTTATTTTTATCATCTTCGATTTTTGTTTTAGGTTTTATTTCTAAAACGTCTTCTATTATTTTGACTCCAGAGTGCCATTCGTTATTTATTTTATTTACTTTATTTTCCATTTCTTTAAATGTTAATTCTTCACTTTTAAATTCTTTAATTGTTCCAAATTTATTACTATCTATTCCTATGTCTATCGCTTTATATTCAAATGTAAACTCTTCTAATTTTTTATATAAATTTATATTATATAAACTTTGACCTAATAAACTTTTGTATTCATCAATTTTATTTTTTCTTATTCTTTTCTCTTTTGATAATTCTTCTTTTATTTTTTCAGCTAATTCTTCTTCTATTTTATTAGAAATTTCATCCTTACTTTTTTCAGCCAATTTTTTTTCTATTTTCTTAGTTATCTCTTCTTTTATTTTTTCAGACTCTTCAGAGATAAACTTAGTAAATCCTTTAATTTCTCTTATTAATCCATATAACATAATCGAGTATGTCGTCTTTATGGCAAAAATAAACTTTTTATCCTCTGCATCCACTATTAATCTATTTATCAAGTCTAAAACTAACAATATATCTCCCAATGATATATTCGTTGATTTATTAGCAAAATCTATAATTTTTGTATATTCTTCCTCTAATTCTTTTTCTTTTCTCAACTCATTTATCTTTTTTATTTCATTATTTAATTTTCCTGAATATTCTTGATCTAAAGTTCTAACAATATATTTATTTCTTTCCTTGATATCTCTTTTTATAACCTCTCTAATTACGTCTACATGATTTGATTTTAATGTACTTTCTACCCAGTAACTTAAAAAATATTCTTTAAAGCTTTCATAATTTTTATTTTTTTGATCTGAATTTAAATCACTTAAAGTTATTTCTGTTTTATCTTCTACTTTTTTATCATTATTTTTCATTGCAATTAATTTACTCACTAAATTAACTAATTCTCTTAATGTTCTAGGGATAATATAGCTTACTTGGGTATCTGTATTAAAAAACATATTTCCTGTTCTTTTAAATATTAAATATCTTATAATATTCTTTATCTCTTTATTACCATCTTTTCCAATTATATATTCTTTACCTTCTTTATCTTGAATTATTAAATCTATATCTAAATTAATTCCTTCCAAAGTCGGTAAAAATAATCTTCTGTCCAATGGAATTAATTTTTCTAGATATTTTTCTGCCATATTTTTTGGTTCTTCATCATTCATATGTGACTTTTCAAGCATTATTTCAAATTCTATTCTCATATTTCTCTCAACAATATGACTTAACTGCTCCATTTTTACTGCCATCAAGATAACTACATTGGGGATAATAAGATATTTTCTTATCTGTTCTACCATCTCATAGGCATGTTTTGTACTGAGGTCTATATCATCTATCTCCAACAGTAAAACCCCATTTTTTTTATTTGAATCATCATCTGATTTATTAAAAAACTTAAGATATTTTTTTACTAAATCCGTCATATTGCCCTTTAAATCTGTACTAGCCGACATCTTTAGGAGGGCATCCAAAGCCTCTCCCTTATATAGATCTTTCGGATCTTGTATTGTTTTTAAATTTTCAAAAACCTCTTCAAATGCCTTTATTAATTTTCTTTTATCGACATGATCTACACTATTGTTTTTATCTTCTACTCTTTTTTTAAACTTTTTAAACATTTTAGCTAAAATAATTTCTAATATATTGCTGTTCTCATCAAAGTGTGAAGGGTCTATTACACCTATTTCATTAAATATACGTTTGGGTTTATCATTACTTTGTAAGCCTCTAAAAGTTTCTTCTTTAAATTTTGTAGGATACTCATCTTTTAATGCTCCTGATACAGATAGCATAGCCGAGGTTTTTCCTGTACCTCTCTCTCCTACAAAACTAACTATATTGTTATATTTTTCATAATTTTCTTTATCATTTTTGTTGTTTAAATTCTCTGCTAATATAGATCCTATACAGTCAAATGCTTTGTCATACACATCTTTGAACATTGAATCCTTAAAATCTTCTAGATTCTCTACTTTTGCCTTGTATTCTTCCCCGATTTTTATCTTTAAAATTTTCTCTGTCATCATTACACCCCATGTAATTTTTTATTTTTATTATTTTATCGGATATGGTCTCTGCCTTTAGAAAATTTCAGAAACACATCAAAATGATATAAAATCATTCATTTTTTTTCATTTTATAACAATAGTATATAATAAACCCTTAGTATTTTGTAGTGTTTTTTAATTTTTATTTTAATAAAAACGAACACTTTTAATTTCTATGTTTTTTTACACTGCATTATTTAATGAAAAATTATTTATTTTTAATTAAAACTCGAAACTATCGTGACAGGAAAGAAAAGATGAAATAAAAAACTAGTCACGAATGGCACGAATTAACTCGAAGGAAACGACTATAAATTTCGCTTAAAGGCTATATATTACGATATATGTTATTTCTTTCTCCCTTAGAGGGAGAGAGATAAAGAGAGAGGGTAAA
>DAOUPY010000488.1 GCA_030625925.1 Fusobacteriaceae bacterium
CTTGAATCCTTCTTTGTTGATTTGAGAGAAATGTGCAAAGTAGTCATTTCCATCTTCAGCAGAAATAAATCCGAATCCTTTATCATCGTTAAACCATTTAACTGTTCCTTTTAACATGTGTGTTACCTCCGTAAATTTTAATACAGCGAATCTGACTCAATTTCCAAATGAAATTTTGTTATTCCCTGTTACTCTTTATATAGTATCTTAAAAGTTATATAAAGTCAACCTTTTTTATTTTTATTTAATCTAACCTTAAAAATTCAGTTTTTATGCTATATTTATCTCCTACTTTTCCCTTGACAACCCTCTCGTACCTGTCTAATTGTTCCTTGTCCATAGATACTCCAGATTTATAGTCATAGATAATTATTTCTTTCTTTTTTTCATCTAAGTTCAGTCTGTCTATGATATGAGTTCTTTTTTTATTTATAAAATTTCCATCCTTTTCTACCTTTTCATAGGAGATCAATTCCAATTCCTTGAAAATTGTCCACCTTCTATGGAAAACATCTGTATTGTTGGATATAAACTCTTCAACTCTTTCAATTATCTTCTGAGTTCTCTCAATTCCCAGCATATTACTATATTTATTCAATGTCAGCTGTTTGGCTGTTTTTTTCTCTTCTACCTCACCATATTCTATATTCTCCAAATAATAATGGATAGCCAGACCTGTTTTTCTCCTTAATTCCTTTTCCACACTATGCTCTATCGATATTTCATCTTTTTTTCTTTCTACCCTCTCACCAACTTTTAGAGCAGCAGCATCTCTGTATATATTAGGTTCTATACAGAACTTCTCAGCCCTGCCATCATCAATTGTTTTTTCTTCATAGGGGATAAATTTACCAACCATCTGACTCCCGCCATCTAACAGCTCTTCTCTGGACACACCAAAATATTTTTCAATAGGGCTTATTAGAAGATCATTATTTAATACAAAAATCTCCTCCTTCTTCTTAGTGGTCTTTGTAGGCTCTACACATAAAAATAAATTTGCACGTGGTCTTGTCATTCCTACATAGAGAGTATTTATTTCCTCATCCAAAAATATTTGTTCACTGTGTTCGTATATCTCGGTGTTTTTTATAACACCATTATAGATAGAATTAGTAAACAAATAATCTTTTATATACTCATAATTTTCATCCAATTTAGCCAACAGCTGAACTTTATGCTGCATCTCTTTATCTGAATACCCTGTCAACTTATAATTGGATCCCTTATCCGACAAAAACATATATTCTGTATGAAAATCTAAACCTTTAGATCCGTGAATTGTCATCAATATCACTGAATTCAATTCAGATATTCCAACTTGTTTCAAGCCATTGGAGTCACTATTCATCTTCAAAAAGCTTATAAATTCAGACAGATAATCATACTCCTCCATGAGTTCTAAGAAAAAATTAATATTTTTTATATCCCTCGTGGCATTATAAGTTTCAATAAAATCATATTCCTCAATCATGCCTCTCCCCATCTTTTCATAGGGTAATCCTTTGATTTTTTTTATCCTATCCAGTTCTATCCTCAAATTTTCCTTTATAACAATTTCTTCTCCCTTTTCTACATCTTCAGTTCTTACATTTTCATTTTCAATCACTAAATAACTCAATACACCTTCCCTATTATTCAGCAGGTATTTAAGATCCGGCTCCCCTACTTCAATCGTTTTTCTGAAAAATTCTATCAATGACATAAAGTCATTATGGATAAAAAAATTAAATAATCGCAGCATCTCCTCCACACAGGGATGCTGCACGATAGAAAGACTGTTTTCCATTATGTAGGGTACTCCAAATTCCTTTAACTTATCCCCTATCTTACTGAGATCTTTCTTTTTTCTTCCAACTATCCCTATTCCTCTATAGTCAGATT
>DAOUPY010000070.1 GCA_030625925.1 Fusobacteriaceae bacterium
GGTTCCTCCTATTGGTAGAATTTTTAAACAATCCTCCAATACCGCCAGTAGCCAGGACCACCTTCTCCCCCCAAATTCTCAAAATTTTATTGTCATTATCATGCCCCAGGACTCCGCAAGATTTCCCATGAGAAACCATTAGATCCAGGATCTCCACCTCTGAAAACATTTCTATGTTCGTCCTCTTTTTCATTTCCTCTATCAGGGTCAAAAAGATATATTTCCCAGTTTGATCATTGGAATAAAGAATTCTTCTCTTAGAATGAGCAGCTTCCCTGGTATATAACAGGTTGCCGTTATCATCTCTGTTAAATGGAACTCCCATGGATACCAATTCTTTTATATTTTTATCTGCTTCGTCAGCTACCAACCTCACCGTTTCTAAGTTGTTTTCATTCCCTCCAGCATAGAGAGTATCCTCAATAAAAGACTCTCTGTCCTCTAGACCTCTGACTGTAGTTATCCCGCCCTGGGCCAAGTATGTATTACAGCTCTCTGCTTTATCATTGGTAATTATAGCTACCTTTAAATCACTGCTTATGTTAAGTGCTGTATAGATGCCTGCTATCCCGCTTCCACAGATTATCACATCGTAATTCATATCTATCCCCCTGCATATTTATGCATATTTAGGAGGGAAACCTTCGCTTTTCTTATGAGCTCTCCATCCATCACTATTTCACATTTTTCATCTTCTAAAGCATCTATTATCGACTCTACAAATACTCTCTTCATAGGCGAACAGATCATATGTGGGAAATAAAAACTCTTCTCCGGGCTGTCTTTTTTTAGCTGGTGGTGGATCCCTCTTTCTGTCACCACAATAAATTCTTTATTGGGAGAAGTTTTGGCATAGTTTAATATTCCAGCTGTACTTCCCACATAGGTAGAGATATCTCTTATATCTTTTTGGCACTCTGGATGAGCTAAAATTTCTATCTCTCCGTGGTCCTCTGTCAATTTTTTTATATTTTCTAAAGTCACCTTATGATGTACATTACACTGACCATCAAATGGGATGATTTTTTTATCTGTCTGCTCTGCTACATATGAAGCCAAATTTTGATCTGGTACAAATATTATCTCGTCAGCATCTATATTTTCAACAATTTTTAGAGCAGAGGAAGAGGTACAACAAGCATCTGACACTGCCTTTACCTCACTGGATGAGTTTATATAGGTTATCACTTTGGCGTTTGGATGATTTTTTTTCATCTCCAATACCAATCCAGGGGTAGCTTGATGCTCCATACAGCAAGTAGCATCTCCATGAACCGGAAACAATACTTTCTTTTCAGGAGAAAGTATCTTAGCACTTTCAGCCATGAATTTTACACCACAGTATACGATTATATCAGCATCACTGTCTCTTCCCACCTCGCTCAGATAATAAGAATCTCCTACATAGTCAGCTAGATCCTGTACATCTGCATTTTGATAGTAATGTGCAAGAATTATTGCATTTTTCTCTTGTTTTAATTTTTTTAACTTCTCCAATTGATTCATAGCGTCCCCCATTTTTTTTAGTTTAAAATGTCTATACAATTTAAAGTTTAATACCTTTCCTTAATAATTTCAAGGGGTAAAAGACAATTAAAAACGTAAGTTATTTTTTTCTCAAGTCCTTGTAGAAGATAATAACCACTTTTTCTTCGGAGTAAAGAGCTACAAACTACATTAGTGAAAAAATTAACTTTTACGTCCTTTTATTTTAATAAAAAAATTCCCAGTTATTTTTATAACTGGGAATAATTTTTATTTCTTTTTACTTTTTTAAGTCTTCAATTTTCAGCCAAGAATCACTTTCTATCATAGCTGCATTTATCATTATTTTCTTACCCATCTTTGTTTTAAATTCCTTAACTATCTTTTTTTCCACTCCATCTGCATCTTTAAACCTAACCTCTATAGTATGGTTAACACCCTTTATATATTCTCTTTTTTTCTTCTTTTTCTTTATCTCAACTTCTTCTTTACCATCCAATATATAATAAGCATTTTTAGGAGTATATTTTTCTCCTTTATTTTCTATGAATACTGCATGTTCCTTTCCACTTATAAATAAAAATATACCCAAAAGGATCATAGCCAAAATAACCCCTATTCTTGCAGCAATAATTTTCATTATTCCTCACCTCCAGAAAGCTGTATCTCCATCATCTTCTTTCTTTCAGCTTTATTCTCCTGTTCCCTTCTCCACTGGTGCAGTACCAGAGCCAAGGCTATTACTCCGTAGGAGATAAACACTCTAAAAAACTCTCCTATTTGAGCCGAGCCGACCAATTCTTTTCCTGCCCTTGGCGATATCACAAACATCAGATGAAATAATATTATTCCACCTAAGGCGTTTGGTATACTGGCTTTTGCAGCTGTTGCCCCACCTATTAGGATCGCTGCGATAGAGAACATCCCTATCTGCTCATGACTGTTATAAGTATTCATAGTTCCTATATTTTGTAAAAATATTATCTGCCCAATAGAAGCTAATACAGTAGATATTACAATAGATAAGATCCTGGTTTTTTCTACCGCTATTCCTGCTGATTTTGCTATTTCCATATCCTGACCAATAGCTCTCATGTCCTGACCTAATTTAGTTTTTCTAAACCATACTATAAAGAAACACAGAGCTCCAATTATTAATATAGTCAGAAGAGGTATTGTGAATTCCCCTACCTTTACAACCATAGATCGATCCAATACCTGACGGATATTTTTTAAATCGATGGCATTTCTAATCCCATATCCACGACTCAATATTATTTTTTTATTTGTCATGGGGATGATATTTCCCATTCCATATAAAACTATCAGCTGGTAGACACCATTTATAAAAAATCCCATGATTATAGAAGTTATCATCTCTCTACCCTTGGCTCTATTTAATATGTATCCGCCTATTATCCCCAATAGGATAGCAATTGGTAATGAGATCAAAACTGCCAATGCAATCCCTTCCATCCCTGCTATCCTCCAATCGGTAATAAAGATGAGCCCCAATTGACCAGCCATAGCTCCTAAAACTATTCCAAAATTCAGACCCATTCCTGCAACTACCGGTATGATAAGAGACAGCACTAAAAACGAGTTTCTAGAAAGTCTAGATATCATCTCTTGAACCAGATATCCCCCTGACAGGCCAGACATGGGAATAGCCAAGACAATCATTATTAGGATTACTATCGGTACTATGTTATTTATAAGAAATTTTTTACCTTTATTTTCCATTCTTTTTACCCCCTTTCCTAGTCAAAGCATAGAGGATCATTCCATTTGAAATTATTATCCTCAAGGTTTCTGACATATCTGTTTTGACCAAGTTATTTATTACCGAAGGTGTCATTGTAAGAATTCCTTGGAATAAAAAAGTTCCTATCATTACATTTACTACAGTTGCTTTATTTACAGAAGCTCCCCCTATAAGGATCGCTGCAATCGCTGGAAATGCCATATAAAACGGTGCTAAGTACAGCTGGATAAATCCAAAACTTTGCTGATACACTATTATTCCTATTGCAGCTAACATAGTAGACATTATTACCGATTTAGTTCTTACTTTATCTATATTTACTCCTGTTGCTAAAGCAAATTTTGGATTAGCTCCTACGGCTTTCATTGCCAAACCTGACTTGGTTTTGAAAAATCCCCACATCAAAAATGCTAAAAAACCGAAGAAGATTATCTCACCAAAAGGGATCTTGTCTGCCATTGGAAAGATTTTATTCAATGCTCCCTGCCAATAATTTTCTATACTGATTGTTGTACGAAGACCAGAACCTCCGTATGCCCAGATCATATCCTGACTTTTAAAGGGCAATATAAGCCACATAATACACATGATTGCAACTGAGGAGAATCCCACATAGGTAGCGATCATCATCTCTCCACCCTTTACCCTGTTTAGTATCTGCGAATATCCCCATCCAAATATAATCGCAAATGGAATTGCCATTACGATAGCACCCCAAAATCCAAAGACTCCAGTAAGACCCATCTCTACACTTATTACTGCTCCTATCAATCCGGCTTCTACCCCTAAAGGCAGTCCAAAGTTTAACCCTGTTCCCGAATATATCATAGGCATAAGAGATAATACCAAGATAGCGTTCATTCCAAATCTTATCAATGTATCACTTATAGACGTCCCCAGATTTAAACCTACAAATGGAGCCGCCACATACATACTCAAAAGAAATAGTGCTATTATTACCCTTGGCCATCCCATAGTTTCAATATAACTTTTAATTTTTTCCATCAGTTCCTCCTATCCCTACCATCAATTCCCCAAATTTAATTATATCTGCTTCTGGAGGCAGTATTCCAGCTACCTTACCCTCTGTTATTATAGCTATCCTATCACTGATCCCCCTCAATTCCTCAAGCTCTGAAGAAGTTATAATTATCGTAGTACCATATTTTTCATTGTATTCACGCAGAGTTTCCAAAACTAATTTTTTTGCTCCTACATCTATCCCCCTGGTCGGCTCTGAAACCATCAACAACTCGGGTTTCATGGTAAAAGCCTTGGCCAGGCAGACTTTTTGCTGATTTCCCCCACTGAGTTCCCCGGCCGTCTGCTTAGAACTCAGGCACCTGATCTCTAATTTCTTTATATATTCCAATGCGTTTTTTTCTACATTTTTTTCATCGACCCATTCTACCAATCCACCGAGATATTTTTTGATGAATTGATCCTTGATTTGGATTGCAGAGTAAGCTATATTATCTTCAATAGTTCCATCTAGGAGTAACCCCACTCCCTTTCTGTCTTCCGATACCAGGAAAATACCTTTTTCCAAGGGTAGTTTAGGCTGATTCAACCCCAAGTTTTCTCCTCTAAAAGTTAGTTTTCCCCCAGTCGTGTATAGCCCCATGATTCCATTAGCTATCCCCAGTTTTCCCTGCCCTGCCATTCCACCAATTCCCAAGATCTCACCTTTATATACTTTCAGGTCTAATTTTTTTACTGTTTCTCCAGGCATATCCACCCAAAATTCATCTAATCCCAAGAGAACTTCCTTGTTTTCAGCTGGTTTTTTCACTGTTTCTGATTCACTTAAACTCCTGCCGATCATCCATTCTGTTATCTCATGGGAGCTGGTTTTCTTTGTTTCAACTTCTTTTATCAAGACTCCATCCCGAAGCACTACTACCTTATCACTTATCTCCATGATCTCATTCAATCTATGGGTGATGAATACTATTGAGATTCCTTCATTGGCCAATCGTTTCATCGTTTGCAGCAAGATCTCTGCTTCTGATTCTGTAAGCACTGCTGTAGGTTCATCCAGTACCAACAGCTTGGTATTCTCCCTCTCTATCTCACGGGCTATCTCTGTAAATTGTTTATGTGCCACCGGCATCTCTTTTATTATAGTTTTTGGATCCATCTTTACACCCAGATGTCCCACTGCTATCCCTGCCCTGGCTTCCATCTCCAAACTGTCCAACTGCTTTATCCTGTCACCAAATAAGACCTCTAAAAAACTATTTTTAGTCGATTCCCTATTAAGAACTATATTTTCAGTAGCTTCAAATCCAGGTATTAGGGAAAACTCTTGGTGCACCATTCCTATTCCTGCCTCTAAAGCATCAAATGGAGATTTAAAATCTATCTCCTTTCCTTCAAATTTTATACTTCCGCCATACCCGCCTGTTTCACGAATTACAGGCATCCCAAATATAGTTTTCATTAGAGTCGACTTCCCTGCACCATTTTCTCCTACTAAGCCTATTATCTCACCCTTGTTTATACTTATGTTTATATCTTTCAATACCTGGTTTTCACCAAATGATTTGGATAAATTTTCTATTTTTAAAAGTAATTCACTCACTCATTGTCCTCCTTTTTTTCCGATTTAATGATAAAAAAGGGGCTTTCGCCCCCCTCATCTTATCTTTGTTAGGTTTATTAATTGATTTCAAAATATTTTTCAGGAACTTCAAGATCTGTCATATGAAGATACCCTTTTCCAAATACATATGTATCTTGATACACTAAGAAAAAGTTCTCTCTCTCTATTCCGTCAACATCTACATATTGACTTCCATTCCAACCTGCTCCAGGACTTTGCATTCCTAAAGATGCCATAACTTGGTCAAAATCATCTATCTCCGATCTTCCATCTATTACATCTATTACATGAGTTCCTAAAGCTACTGCTGCTGCAAAGTTATACGAATATGCCCATGTTCCCATTCTTCCAGATCCACCAGCTTTAACTACTGACTTTTCAACTTTCTTTAATATCTTAGGCCAGTTTCCCTTTTCACTCTTATCAAATTTAACTCCTAAAGCTCCAGGATATCCCATTGTTGGAGAAGGCAGGTCTGCTTCTACGAAGTATCCTCCATCTTCTGCTACCCTCTTTAATAAAGGCTCAGTTTGTGCATCATTTGTTGCGAAAAATGCAGTATCCTTACCATACTTTTCTAACCATGAAGGTACTTTTTCTAAGATAAATTGTTGAGCTCCTGCTACACCGACGTCACTTACAGGATCTGGAGCAGTCATAGTTATGAATTCCATTCCTAAGTCTGATGCCGCCTGTTTCATGATATCTCTTCTTCTAGATAAAAGTTCATAACTCATATGTCTAGGAAATGATATATGCATAAATTTCTTTGCTCCCATCTCTTGAGCAGCTTTTACAATTAAATAACCTCTAGCTATGTTATCAGGGTTTAACACTAAGTCTGCCACGTCTGCAATCATCTCAGGGTCTTCATGGGGACTGTTTGCAACTAATAGAATATCAGGATTTTTTTCCCTTACCCTTCTAAAAGCTTCCACTGTTCCAGGAATAGCTTCTGTTATCACTATTGCTTTCATCTTAGGATCATCTGCTAAACTTACAATTTGAGAGATTGTAGTTTCCATCTCCTGCATAAAGTTATCCGGGTAAGTTAGATGGATTACTTTTCCGCCCTTTTCAGCTGCTCCAAATTTATTTATTAACTCCTGAGCTCCTCTAAGACCATCTTCCGACTGTGACACTGTCCCAGACACTACACCAATATGGTAGTCTGCTGAAAACGCAAACGCCGACATTATAAACATTGTAACTAACAAAAATAATTTTTTCATTCATTCATCTCCTTAAAATAAAATTATATATAAATACCATTTAGTTGGCACTATACTTCGTTATAAAAGTACAATTTAAACTATTAGTACTGAGTTTACTCTAATATGAACAATTTGTCAATAGTTTTGGACATCATTTATTTTTAATCTAAAAAAGGTGCTAAATTTTCAGCACCTTCTTTAAGTTTTTTCTTATTTTTTTAATTAATCCCTGTATATCATACTTTTATTTATTTTTTCTAAACTTCCGGCACCTGTCAGTATCATGGCCTGGTATAATTGATTTTTCAAAGTTTCTAAAGTTAATCTAACTCCTTCTTTTCTGCCTCCTA
>DAOUPY010000275.1 GCA_030625925.1 Fusobacteriaceae bacterium
AGAATTGTAGAACTATCTCCTAAAAAGATGGTGGAAATGGGAGACAAATTAGTAAGCTATGATCTAGATTATCTAAAAGTAAATGCAAAGTCTATAATCACTCCAATAATTGTAAGTGATGATAATGTAGAGAAGATAGAACTACTGGTGAATCCAGGGGAAAAAATAGAACTAGGAGCTCCTCTGATCAAGGTATTCCTTAAATAAAGTACAAAAAAAAGAGTGAATATTCACTCTTTTTTTCTATCTAGCCACCTTGCTTTAGAATAAACTTCTCTGATCTGTGTCGCTTAATCCTTTAATTGAACCTAATTCCTTTAATTTTTCAATTATTGTAGCAGAAGCCTTTGTTCTTCTCTTGAGATCTTCATAGGAGGAAAAAGTTCTGCCAGTACGTTCATTGAGCATATTTTCAACCACTGCTGCTCCCAGTCCATTTACAGCGAGAAGAGGCAATCTGATCTTGTCTCCTTCAATCTTAAATTTAAAACCATCAGATTTATATACATCTACTCCTAAAAATTCTACTTTACGAGCATTCATCTCTAGGATAATCTCAGACAGTGCCATCTGCCCCTTCTGTCTTACATCCATTCGGGGTTCATTGTTTAATTCTTTTATCTTATTTTTTACTCCAGCTAAAGTCAGCATAAAGTCTGAATCAAAATCATCTGCTTTACGAGTTAAGTACGCAGTATAGAAAGCTTGAGGATAATGAACTTTGAAATATGCAATTCTTACAGACATCATAACATAGGCTACAGCATGTCCCTTAGGGAACATATACTTTATCCTCTTACACGATTCTATATACCAAGAAGGGACTTTTCTACCCTTCATGACATTTGAATATTCTTCCCAAGTGTCAGGTTCCTTACTGGGTCTTCCCTTTCTGACAAATTCCATGATCTTAAAGGCCAATCCTTTTTCAATACCTGAATCAATAAGAAAGTTCATAATATCGTCTCTTACTGAAATGATTTCTGATAAGGTCGCTTCTCCTTGACGAACAAAATCTTGGGCATTGTTCAGCCAAACATCTGTTCCATGAGAGAGCCCTGAAATACGGCAGAGTTCTGAAAAGGTTGTTGGTTTGGTATCTACCAGCATCTGCCTTACAAATCCAGTACCGAACTCTGGGACTCCATAAGTTCCAACTACTGATCCTATCTCCTCTGGAGTAATGCCCAATGATTCAGTAGAAGAGAAAAGCTTAAGAGTTTCTGGATCAGTTAATGGTATATCGTAAACACTAACTCCTGTTAAATCTTGTAATAATTTAATTGTTGTTGGGTCATCATGTCCTAATATATCTAGTTTTACCAGTTGTTCGTCCATTACGTGATAATCATAGTGAGTAGTTATGGAAGTCGAGTTTTGATCATTTGCAGGCCGTTGTACAGGAGTGAAATCATAGATAGATTTTCCCTCTGGAACGATGATCATTCCACCGGGATGCTGTCCTGTAGTTTTTTTGACACCTTCGCATTTTTTGGCCAATCTCTCCATCTCGGCACCTCTCATAGGCCGGTCATTTTCTTCAGAAAACTTTCTTACATACCCATAGGCATTTCTTTCGGCCAGAGTAGATATAGTTCCTGCTTTAAATACGTTTTCTTTTCCGAATAAGACCTCACAATATTTATGAATGGTTCCCTGGTATTCTCCTGAGAAATTCAGATCTATATCTGGAACCTTATCTCCATTGAATCCCATAAACACTTCAAATGGTATAGAATGTCCGTCACGAGTGAGTTCTGTATCACATTCAGGACATTTTTTAGAAGGCAGGTCTACCCCGCTTCCCTCCTTATCCATAAATTCTGAATATTGACATTCAGGACACACATAGTGAGGGTAAAGAGCGTTTACTTCGGTTATATCCATCATAAATGCTACCAGTGATGATCCGACAGATCCTCTGGATCCTACCAGATATCCGTTGTCCAGAGATTCTTTCACTAATTTTTGAGCCGATAGATATAATACAGCAAAGCCATTTCCAATGATAGCCTTTAGTTCCCTTTTAATCCTAGCATCAATATGCTTAGGAAGGGGATTACCATATATTTTATAAGCTTTATTGTAGGTCATATCACTTACTTCTTCCTCTGCATTATCCATTTTAGGAGGATAAAAACCATCTGGAATAGGCTGGACTTTTTCAATCATTTCATTGATTTTATGAGTATTATCTATAACCACGTCATTTGCTGTCTTGTCTCCTAAATATGAGAACTCCTCAACCATTTCATCGGTAGTCCTGAAGTACAACTGATTATCATACTGCCATGAATTAAATGCCATTCCACTACCATATCGGAGGACACTACGTGTCAGATGTTCATCTGGATTAAGATACTGCACATCTCCTGTAGCCACCACAATCTTATCCTGTTTTTCAGCTAAGTTCACAAAATATTTATTCATCTCAATGATGCTGTCATATGATTCCACTTCTTTTTTCTCAACTAATTCTGTGTATGTACCCCTTGGATGGATCTCGAAATAGTCATAGTATTTAGCTAATTCTTCAATCTCAGATTTTGCCGTACCACGAAGGTAAGCTTTTGTAAGTTCTCCTTCATTTCTAAAAGTACCGCTTCCGCTGCTGGCTATAATTAATCCATCCCGGAGCTCAGTAAGAAGTGACTTAGGTATTCTAGGTTTCTTTTGGCCGTAAAAATCAATATGAGCTCTTGAAACCAATTCATATAGATTTCTCAGTCCTTTTTGATTTTTAACTAAGATCATAGTATTAAATGTATCCATAAGCTTTATATCAGTTTCATAGACATTGTCTATCTCACTTAATTTATAAGCTCCCTTTGTCAGAACCATATTCATCATCTTTACAAATATATGTGCTGTAGCTTCAGCGTCATCTACTGCTCTATGATGGTTGTTGAGTTCTACACCTAGATGCTTTGCCATAGCTTTTAAATTATGCCTTTTAAGATCTTTTAAGATGTTTCTACCCCATAGGAGGGTATCTATTACAGCAGGATCGTAATTCTGATCCAGTCTGGTTTTTAATTTTGTCTGAATAAATCCGATATCAAATTTTGCATTGTGGGCTACCATGGTAGCATCTTTGGAAAATTCTAAAAATTTGGGTAAAACTTCCTCAATTTGAGGAGCATCTGCCACCAATTCATCGGTAATTCCAGTAAGTTTAACTATGTTTTCTGGGATAGGTTTATTTGGATTAACAAAGGTAGAAAATCTATCGATAACTTTAGTACCCTTTAATTTTACTGCTCCTATCTCTGTCACCTCATCATTATGAGGGTCAAATCCAGTAGTTTCTATATCAAAGACTATATAAGTTTCATCTTCTATGATATTATCTTTAGCATTTTTTACCATCTTCACAGCATCATCTACTACATAAGCTTCGCAGCCCATGATCACTTTAAAATCTTCCATTCCTTTGGCCGCCTTGAAAGCAAATGGGAATGAGTGGGTTACACCAAAATCAGT
>DAOUPY010000213.1 GCA_030625925.1 Fusobacteriaceae bacterium
CCATAGTTATAAAAAATAAAGGCTTATAAAAATACAGCCCTATTAAATTTAGCGGTACCCATAGGAGCAGGGAATGGGTTAGGGTTCTGTGACCCACTTTTTTATTTAAATAGATTGAGATAGGCAGGAAGATCTTTCCTACTGTGCTCCTGGGATGGTCTATATCAGGTAGGAGAGAGCCTATCCCTACCATTGCTATAGTTGTGGTGGATTCAGCTCCCAGCATAAGGCTGGTGGCTACTGCGAAGGTAATGTGAGTAAGGGCTATCAAGGGGATCACCTCCAGTTCTTTTTGTTACTTTCTCTTGAAAAAAAGTAACCAAAGTTCAAGGCTGTTAAAAAATTTCTATTCCATAATCAATAAATTAGAAAAAATCGAAACTCACTTCGTTCAAACAATCGAATATTTTTCTAAATTTCTTCTCATATTTCATTTACAAAATTGTTTTAAATGCCATTATTAAACCACTGCCGAAGTTGGACAACTATAAACTTCACTCTAGACCTCTTCCTTTTTATGGTTTCTCCTATATTAGGAGAAACCGAAATTAGAGCTTTGAGGAAGTACAATAGCTTTTAATTTAGGGAGATAATGGTTTCTTGAAAATGTTCCTTTGACTTCCAATAAGGGTTATTGCAGCATGGTCTCTATCTTCCGTTCTATGGATTCTATGGTTAGGCTGATGCCTAGAAGCCGTTCCTCTGTCTGGAAGTAAGAACTAATATCACTGGCTCCGTTATCTCCCATAAAAGCCTTGAGAGCTTCTTTTTTATCTTTTAAAAGTAGGAGCAATTTTCTATTTTTTTTGAGATTACTTATGAGATCTGATCCATCCTGAAGATATTTTATTTTTGTATTTCTCCGGCTGATCTTCTGTTGTTTGGAATAGATAGGAATGGAAAATCCTACCCCAGTTCTGAACTCTGATTCTGAGTTATCGTAGTAGTTACCTACATTTACCGTAAGAGCTAGGTCTAAACCTCCATATATTTCATCAGCTCTTTTATTTAAAGCAGTCCAATATTCTTCAGAGGTCATAGAAAATGACAGGTTAAGCAATATTAGAAATAATATTAATATTTTCATAAAAATGACCTCCTGAGATAAGATATACTGTGAGTAATTCTACCCGCAAGGGGCATCACCAAAATAAAAGATTATTTCACTCCTAAAGGAGCGAGATACTTTGATGCCACGATTATTAAAATTAAGTGTAATTAAAACTTAATTTTAAATGTGGAGTAGCTAAAAATAAATATCCAAAAAGAGCCGGAAGTTCTCACTCTTCCTTTTTATGGTTTCTCGATTGACGAGTACGAAATTTTCTTATTAGCTATAAAAAAATTACGATGTCAAAGAGAAACCGAAGCTATAACCATCTTGTCTTTGTGGAGTAAATCACAATCGTTATTGTAGGAACAGTACTGCTGAAGCTTAACGACTATAAACTTCATTTTTTTAAACTTAATAATCAGAGTAACATCTAGAAAAAGAATTTTTGGGATTACTCAAAAGTGAATAAAATAAAATTGGACGACTATAAACTTCAAAAAAAATAAATATCTGCTTTTAACAAAAGTTGTTTTTCTGTTCATTTTTATTATTCTACAAAATATAAATTTTCATTTAAAGAAAGTTGCTTTTTTTGTTTTTACATTTAACAAAAGTTGCTTTTTATATAGAAAAAGATTGTTTTTGTTGACTTATAGATGCTCTTTTATTTATCTTTATAAAAAGTAAAATATTATTTTAATAGAAAATAAGAGAATAAGAACTATAAAACTACCCTTTAACCCCTTAAAACATTATTTTTTCTGTAATATAGTTAAAAAAAGTTGCTTTTAGATGAAATACCTTATATAATTTAGTAATTGCATTATTGTAATTAAAGAAAGTTGCTTTTAATATGATCCATTCATGAAAGTTGCAGATAGGTTCATAAAAGTTGCAGATAGATTCACAAAAGTTGCTTTTATGTTAACAAAAGTTGCTTTTACGTTAACAAAAGTTGCTTTTGAGGTGATTTAGGCCTAATTTTTAAGGGCTAGATGGGTCGGAAAACTATAGAACTTAAAAACTATAAAACTACAAACAGAGGTTAGGAGTTATTTTATGAAAAATAATAAGAAAGAAAATATATTTAATCAGCATTCAGCTTTAACTACTTTTAGAATTACAGATGGAAAATATTATAAAATCGGTGTAGAGAAAAGTATTTTTGCACTATTACTTAGAGCTCAGTATGAACTAAAAGATGAATTTAAAAAATTATTTTTAACAACTTTAAATCAATTAGGAATTTCAAAAGATAACCATGAAAAGGTTTTAGAAATTACCTTTACAAATAAAAGTGATTATAGTTTAAATACAAAAGTATTAAACCAACAATATCTTAAAACAATTGCAAAAGAAATAATTGATTTTAAAATAAATGAAGTTAAACGTATGACCAAAGATGAGAATATCATAAGAATAAAATCTTCAACTATTAAAGCAATGGCTTTAAATGGAAATTTAAACGTGGATAAAATAGATGAAACTAAATTAAATGAGATTATTTTAGAAATAAAAAATTATTGCAAAGATAAGGCTGTTAAAAGTTATTTGGATTTTAAATCTATTGATTTTACTGTTTTGGCTAATTCTATAAATACAAACAGTACTTATTTGAAAAAAGATCTGCTTAAAGCAAGTAAAACTGTTTTGGAGTTTAATTATATTAATAAAAAAAATATAGAAGTAGAAATTGTTACAAGTATTTTAGCTTCTGTAAGATTTGATGTAAATAAAAAAGAAAAAAAAACCTGGTTTACTTATCAAATTCCCAGGGAGATTTTGGAATTACTGTTGATTCCTAAAGTTTATGTGCCCTTAGAAGGAGTTGTGGTCGATAAACTAAATGGTATATATACTCTGAGGATGTACTCACTATTGAAAGATCATTTGAAAAGAGGGACTATCGAATTAACCAAAGAAGAGATGTTTGAATTCTTTGCTCTGCCTAAATCTTATTCGAATAAGACCAATCTGATAAAAAAGTTTTTAAAACCAACCTTGGAAGAGGTAGAAAAAGTATCAGGGATAGTAACCGAGTATGAATTTGTGCCGAAAAACAGGTATAAAAAAGTAGTTTTTAGACATAAATTAGAAAGAAAAATGAAAACAGAAGCTCCAACTATTGTTGAAAAAGGGGAAAAAATAAGAGTAATAGAAGATAATGAAAAAATAATGAAAAAGCTAGAGAAAGCTAAGAGAAATATATATATATCCAAGGCCTGGAATAAAAGAGCAGAGAATAAAATTAAAAGAATTATCAAAGAAGACGGTGAAGAATATGTTATATTTATACTAGATGCTCTCTACAGTAATTTGAAAAAAGAGATCCAGACAACCCTGGTACAGTATATAAATGGGATTATTAAAAATAATCCTAAAAATGAAGTGATAGAGGTTCAGGTAGAAAGTAGCAAGGAGCAAGTAGGAAGTGAAAAACAAGTAGGAAGAACTGAAAATAAAATAAAAGCAAAAGAACAAAAAAGTTTATTTGGAGATATACTGGAGGCTGAGATAGTTAGTGAGCCGGCAACAGGTGTAAAACAAGTAGCAAGCAGCAAGGATGAAATAGAAAGCAAAAAAGAAGAAGGAATCAGTGAAATTACTAAGAACTTTATCTGGGGAATGTTTGAGAAGATGAAAATAGAGGAACAGGAGAGCTATAAAGAAGCAGCGATTAAGTTGTTCCTGAGAGAAGTTGGAAAAGAAAAATTAGATAAACTTCATACAACAATATATAAACACGCTGAAAGGGAATATATTATAAAAGTCATGGAAAAAGAGATGAAATAACTCTTCTTGAACTCTCCTCTTGTGTTCCCCTCTCGATCCACGAGTATTCAGATTCTGCTCAATTGAACAAATCTGAAATGTGGCCAAAGCGAGGGAAGGAATAGAGATGAAAGCAGAAAGAGAACTGGTAAAATTAGGAGGTAGGAGGTTAGGGATGGGGAAAATTATAACTATAAAAAATAACAAAGGAGGGGTAGGGAAATCTACTCTCTCTAAAAATATAGCTCATGGTCTGGCATTATTGGAAAATAAAGTAGCACTTATTACAACAGATTCTCAAAATGACAGTTTAATTTTATTAGGAGGATGGTTTGAAGGGGGAAAGGGATTAAAACACCATATTCAAACCGGTAATGATGTAACTATTAAAGTAAGGGAAAATTTGGAT
>DAOUPY010000032.1 GCA_030625925.1 Fusobacteriaceae bacterium
CACTACATCCCAATCTAAGTGTAATTTTGAATCCTGCATATTATTTTACCTCCACTACTCTTCCTTTTTATACCCTCTCTCGCCTATCGGCACTCTCTCCCGTGTGACGAATATTAGAAATAACTTATAAATAAAAAGTGATTTCTAAATGTCAGGGAGAAAGGCTTATATAATATTTTCTTTGTTTCTCCCTGAGAGGGAGAAACTAGGAGGAGAGGGTCAGGAAAGAGTTAATATAAATTTTTTATTATGTCTTTTAAATTCTCATCGATTCCGATTAAAGCCGCTACATTCAGGGCATCTTTTGGAACCTCAAAGTTAGAATATATCTTTTCTATGGAATAATCCATATGTTTCTGAATCAGAGAGATAGAATTTTGATTGTTTAAGTCAATCTTTCTTTTTAAACTGTCAAAATCTATATTTTTTAATCCAACCACTTGATAATGAGGAGTCGAATCATCGACTACACCATCGTAGTGAGTTGCCATGATTGAAAAACTATCAAAGTTTTTTATATAATTGGATAATCCTTTTACAAATTTTTTACCTTCACTTGGGTTTGTACCCCGGGCAAATTCATCCAATGCAATAAATCCCTTATCATAAGTTCTAAGACAGCCCGTGATCTCCTTTAATTTCATTATTTCAGCCCCAAAACTACTGAGCCCCTTAGATACATCTTGAATATCATCGGATAAAAACTGTATAAACTTTAGTATAGGTATAGTTGCATAATCTGAAAAAACATAAAATCCCATTTGAGCTAACATAAGGTTAAGGGTAAGAGTTTTTAAGATAACGCTTTTCCCTCCCATATTGGCTCCTGTCAAAATAGTATTACCATTTTTTAATAGGATATCTAATTTTTGAAATTCTTGGTTTTTAACTTTTAAAGTTTCTAAAATTTCTGGATTAAACATCCCGATAAATTCGATGTGTTCACCTATTTTAGGCCTAGAAGCTCCATATTTTAGAGCAAGTTTTGCCTTAGCCAGGGTGAAATCAATATTTTTAATTTTATCGATATCTGTAAGGAGATCAGAGGTGTAAGAGATTAATTGTTTACTTATCTCCTTCTTGACTCTGGATTCTTCACAATTTTCTAAAACAACGATCTCTCTTCTTTCTTCCCTCAGCTCTATTTGCAGCTGGTTATCTGTAGTTGAAAAAATCAACTTTTCAGCTTCGGCCTTTTTATGTCGAATCTCTTTTAATTTATCAGAGTATTCATTATATATATGGAAGGTAGGGATTTTTTTAAATCCTGGATCCAAAATGTTTATAACAGGAGTAAGATCAATCAGATGAAAATATTTTAAGAATATATCATTTGAAATACTTCTAATCTCCATAAAGATCATGGAATTTATCTTCAATTCAAATAATTCAACCTCATCTAAAATTTTTCCCTTTTGAAGGTTTAAAACAATATTAGATATATTTTTTAACTTCATAAGGAGGAGATCTAACTTTTGAATCTCTTTTTTATTCTGTCGGCATATTTTTATGAAAAATTCCAAATGATCGAAAATTTCTTCTAAGGTTTCAGGTTCTTCTATGGGAGCAATATCTCTTTTTTTAAGGTTACCATATGGAGATATTGTAGTCAGATTATTGGTGAGGTATTCTAAACCAATTTTTTCCCTGTTTTTAAGATCAAGGTATCTCATAATACTCCTCCTACAACATCTACAACATCTACATCTATAGATGTTCTTAATAATTCACAAAATTTTTCACTCTCAAATGAGTATCCATATGGAGAAGAAGGGTTACAGGTTAAATATAGAAGGTTAATGCTTTCCAATACTTCTAATTTGACTGGTATCATAGATAATTTATGATACAGATTGGAATCTATAAAAATCTTTGTTCCATCTTCTATGATGATCGTAAAACTTTTAAACAACTCTCTATTTTGTATGATAGATTCGATCAATCCTTTGGATACAGCGCCTCCTAAAACTAAATACTTATGATCAGGTTTTACTGCATCTACTATCTCTCTATGGGAATTAAGGGAAGTAGGGAGGTCTAAGACCTCGATATTTGATTCGGTGTCAATAAACCCAATCTTTCCCATCTTTAATATTTGTCTGGTTAAACTTGCTATTTTTTCAGAGCAGCTTGGTAATTGCAGCATCTTTACATTGTGACTGCTTTCTTCTACTACCTTTGTCAGGTCAGGGGAAAAACTAGCTCCGGTAGCCAATATGGTGGCTTCTGAAACCAGATTTCCTGCACTGCCTTTCCTGCTCAGTGCACCATCAATAAGTACCAAGTCACACCCAAAATTTAACATTAGATCACGAATCTTTATGAGGGCGGAGTTGTAGGAGGGACCAGCCACATCTACAAATCCATTACTCAATGCTCTCATAATTATTACTTCACCCATAGGAGTAGAAATCCCTGTAACAGATAAAATTTCCTTGGTTATATCACATTTACAGAGTAAATTTTTAGCTGTAGCAACTAAGGTGCCCTTCTCCACGTAGATCCTAGGTTTGTGTGTGTTGGTCACTCTGTCACAATCTTCACCATCACGACCAATAGAGGTAAGACCAATAATCTTACTTCCCTTTAAATTTTGTAATATATAATTTAAAGTGGTAGTTTTTCCCGAATTTTTTTCCATTCCAATAATAGACACGCTGCTATAGGGGAAAAGGGAAGTGATTGTCTTTTTAGTGTTCATTTCTGATATGTCTATCTAGAACCTTAGGCTCTATAGCTAACTGTTTACCATCTAAAAGTTTAGCTATTCCTAGATGTTGTTTTTCCTCTTGACAGTGTTTGCAGTCACACTTATCTTCATATGGTTTTGGTTCTGTATATGTTGTAATAACTCCTTCGAAGTTTCTAAGAACAACTCTTTTTGGACTTTGAGAGATAATATATTGCGGCATAACTGGAGTCTTACCTCCACCACCAGGAGCATCTACAACAAATGTTGGAATTGCATATCCAGATGTATGTCCACGAAGTCCTTCTATGATCTCGATTCCTTTAGATACAGGAGTTCTAAAATGCTCTAATCCTACTGATAGGTCACATTGATAGATATAGTAAGGTCTTACTCTTATAGCTACTAAATCTTGAACTAATTCTTTCATAATATGAGTACAGTCATTTATTCCTCTAAGTAAAACAGATTGATTTCCAAGTGGAATTCCAGCGTCAACCATCAATTCACATGCAGCTTTAGAAGCAGATGTAATTTCATCCGAATGATTAAAGTGAGTGTTTAACCAGATTGGATGGTATTTTTTCAACATATTCACTAATTCAGGAGTAATTCTTTGAGGCAATACAACTGGAGTTCTGGATCCTATTCTTACGATTTGTACATGTGGAATAGCTCTTAATCTTTTGATGATATACTCTAATTTTTCATCTGAGATAAGTAATGCATCTCCACCTGAAAGTAATACATCTCTGATTACAGGAGTTTTAGCAATATAATCAATAGCAGTATCGATTTTTTCCATTCCCAATGCAGCGTCTGTTTGACCTGCAAATCTTCTTCTAGTGCAGTGCCTGCAATACATAGAACACATATCTGTAACTAATAATAAAACTCTATCAGGATATCTATGAGTAAGACCTGGAACTGGAGAATCTTCATCTTCATGTAGAGGGTCATCTAGATCAGCATCTGATTTATGAACTTCAGCAGCTGTAGGGATTGCCTGTTGTCTTACTGGACATTTTGGATTTTTTGGATCGATCAATGTTAAATAATATGGAGTGATTCCCATTCTAAGGATAGAGTTAGCAGTTTTTACTCCCTCTTCCTCTTCTGGAGTCAGGTCAAAATATTTTTTTAAATCCTCTAAAGTTTCGATTCTATTTCTTACTTGCCATTGCCAGTCATTCCATTGTTCATCACTTACGTTTGGAAATAATTCTTTTTTTCTGCTCTCGTAGTTTAAATTCATCATGATTTTGTTGCCCCCCTCGAAATTTTTTATTAGTGTTATATATGATTTTGTTGCTATTTATACATATAATTTTTCAAATAAGTTTCTGATAGTTTGAGATTCACGTATGATACCTAACGTAAGCTCAGCATGTCCCTTAGCATATCCATTTCCTACGATCATTTGTACGTCTTTTCCAACACCTTCAGCTCCTAAAGCTGCCTTTGTAAATGATGTAGCCATAGAGAAGAAATATACTATCCCATCGTCTTTTGTAATAAGGATAGATGACATCTCTGTATTAGCCACATTTACATTGTTGATAACTACATCACACATATCTTCACCTGTAATTTCTTTTACCTTTTCATAAACTTCAACAGGTTTAGTAGCGTCTGCAATAATTACATGATGAGCTAAATTCATATCCAATATTCTTTTTGCATTTTCTTCACTGTATTCAATAACAATAACTTTACCAGAATCTCCAGCATTAACCATGGCTTGATAAGCACATAAAACACCAGATTTTCCACCTCCGCCAATAATACAGACAGTGTCACCTTCCTTAACTAATCTCTCTACCTGGGCAGGAGCACCGGCTACGTCTAATGCCGCTAAAGCTAATTTCTCAGGGATATCTGTAGGCAATACAGAATAGAGACCAGTTTCAAAAAGGATAGCCTGTCCATCTATATCAACTTGGTCATTGGATATATTTACATTTTTAATCTTATCGATTTTAAGTGGTGTAAGGGACAATGAAACTAATGTAGCTAACTTATCTCCGACTTTTAAAGATTTATCAGGAAAATCAGCACCGATCTCTTTAACAACACCGATCAGCATTCCTCCAGATCCAGTTACCGGGTTTTGCATCTTCCCTCTCTCTCCTACAATCTCAGTGATCATAGCAGTCATCTTATCTATGTCTTTATTGCATACTTCCTTTATTTGTGTGAATGATGCTGAATCAATATTTAATGTCATTACATCTAATAATAACTCGTTATTTTTAATCTTCATTGTATTATCAATTTTTAATGCAGCCTGCGGCATAGTTCCCATAGGTTGTATTACTCTGTGTGTTCCAAATGGACATCCTTTTATCATTTTTTATCCCCCTTATAATCCTAATATAGCTCTTGCTTCTGCTGGTGCAGCTATTTGTCTGCCTAATTCTTTAGCAATCCTTACTACTTTAGCAACTAAAACACCGTTAGATTCTGCCAAGACACCCCTTTCTAAATAGATGTTATCTTCAAAACCAACTCTCACATGACCACCGCTTATGATAGCTGCTGCAGCTAATGAAAACTCAAATCTTCCAAGACCGGCAACTGAATAAGTAGAGTCACAAGGTAAGCTGTCTCTTAAAAATAAGAAGTCTCTTAATTCTCCTCCAATCCCGCCGTTGACACCCATTACAAAGCTAAAATGCATGGGCGACTTAATAAATCCTTTTTTGTTTAATCTGACTGCCATTTCAATCATAGATTTATCAAAACACTCCAGTTCAGGTTTGACACCTCTTTCTATCATTTTTTTACCGAATTCTTTGATGGTATTTTCTGTATTAGTAAATACTTCATCTCCGCCAAAATTTAAAGTCCCGCAGTCCAGTGTTGCCATTTCAGGGGATAATTCTGTAGGCTGTAACCTCTCTTCATTGGTCATCCCTACAGCTCCACCAGTGGATGGCTGGATAATAACATCTGGACATTTTTCTTTTATAGCATCTATACATAATTTAAATCTTTCCTTTGATTGAGTAGGAGTACCGTCATCTTCTCTAACGTGAAGATGTATGATGCTGGCTCCCTCTATATATGCTCCATATGCTTGCTTTACAATCTCTTCCACAGTATAAGGAACGTTAGGATTGTGTTCCTTTGTAACTTCGGCTCCGCATATGGCAGCTGTTATGATTAATTTTTCCATTATTGCCTCCCTTTTTATTCTCTAAGAAAGCATAAATTAACTTTGAAAATTTAAATTACGCTTATTTGGCTAAAGAGTCACGCTTTTAATTTCTTTGTTTGTCTTTAGGTGTAACACAAGTTCCAGTAGCTCTGCATACAACAACTGCTTCCTCTAAAACTTCACACGCAGAATCACTGATATCAGGTCTAGGAACGATTACCTTTCTAGCTTCAAAAACCATCCTTCTGGATGTGTTTCCAACTTTTTCTATATGACCCACAGCCTCGATAAAATCACCGGCATATACTGGAGCCATAAACTCAACATTGTCATAGGCTTTAAATAATCCTTCATCCCCGTCTTGTCTAATAAGTAGTTCAGTAGCTACATCTCCAAATAAACCAAGCATTCTGGCTCCATCTACTAAATTACCACCATAATGAGCATCGTGGGTACTCATCCTCAATCTAATCATCACTTCTTTCACAACTGATTCCCCCTTTTATTTTTTCGTACAAAAAAAACACTTATCTATGATTTTAGACAGAAAATTACCAAGAACTAAAAGAAATAGCTCTCCACAACCGAAGTTGTGACAGTCAAGATGGATTTTCCCATATTGACCAAGGTTAGTCCCGATGGATCCAACCTTTCGGCAATTAAGTCCTTCACTTTTAACATGGTAGGATCCTTCGATCCATAGATGTTAAAAGTTACCACAATAAATGCTCCTCTATTATATATTTGATTTATGTCACCTATCTAAAAAAATGAAAACTCATTCATAGATTTGTTCTAATACATTTTTACTATATAAAGAACACAAAGTCAAGTGAAAAAAATATTTATATCCTTATTAGGGAGGAAATAAAAGGAAAAGTCTTTTTATAACAGTATTCATCTATTTACTTATCTAATTGATAAACTTTTTTTAAAAGCTAAGTTTATCAAGGAAAAAAGAAAAGTACAACTGCAATATTTGTATTGTTAAAAAATAATAATTCGTTTGATATATTTTAAATGAATAGTTATCATAATAAAGTTATATAGTTGATTAAAAATAAGTAATAATACATCCTTTATAATAATCAAAATATAAATGTAATAAAAGAGGAAGTTTATTAAATTTATGAAATAAAGAATAAGAGGAAAATATTTTTTAGGAGGGGGTCATTATGTATAACCCGAGGACTATATATGTAAAAGTAGCTTTAGAGATTATCATAGCTAAATTAGGTTTAGGTGGACAAAATGAGGGGAAAGAAGAGGAATATCAGGAAATAAAAGAATTGATGGTAAAAAAACCTTGTTTTGTTACTCTGTACAAGGAAAATGCCCTAAGGGGATGTATAGGAACCATGGTACCATACCGAGAGAATCTATTGGAGGAGATAAGAGGGAATGCCATCTCAGCAGCCTTCAATGATCCTAGATTTGAACCACTAAAAAAAGATGAATTAGAAGGGTTACAAATTTCTGTAGATGTCCTTTCCGAGATGGAGGAGATAGAGGATATAAAAGAATTAGATCCTAAAAAATACGGTATCTTAATCAGTGATGGAAGGTCTCAAGGGGTTCTTTTGCCGGATTTAGAAGGAATAGATAGTGTAGAACAGCAGATAGAGGTAGCCATGAATAAAGCTGGAATAACCCGTAAACCTGGATTGGTTATTAAAAAATTTACTGTCAAAAGGTATAGGTGAGAAGATGAAAGAAGCTATGTTTTACAAGAGATTAGAAGGTAAAAAAGTAGGGTGTGAGTTATGTCCCCATAGATGTATCATAGGGGAGGGAAAGGTCGGCAGGTGTGGGGTAAGGCAAAATGTATGCGGAACTTTGATGACTAAAAATTATGGGATAATTTCGGCTCTCAATATAGATCCCATTGAAAAAAAACCATTTTATCATTTTTACCCCGGGGAAGAGGTTTTATCCATTGGAAGTATAGGGTGTAATATGAATTGTGCTTATTGTCAAAATTATGAAATAGCCAAGGAATTTCAGGGAATACCAACTAAAGAATATACTTATGAGGATATATTACATGACTTTAAAGGGTTTGGAGTGGCGTTTACCTACAATGAACCTACTGTTTGGTATGAATTTATGGTAGATGTGGCAAAATTAGCTAAATGTTGTTCTAAAAAAACCATGATGATAACCAATGGATTTATAGAGAGGGAACCCTTGCTGGAGTTAACTCCCTGTATAGATGGATTTAGTGTGGATTTAAAGGGGTTTACAGAGGGAATTTACTCTAAACTAGGTGGAACTTTAGAAGGCGTTAAAAATACCTTAAAAATAATAGCAGAGAGAAAAAAACACCTGGAGATAGAGTTTTTATTGGTGCCGGAATTAAATGATGATAGGGAGACATTTATAAAAATGGTTAAGTGGATAAGGGATGAATTGGGGTCAAATATTGTTTTGCATATAAACGGATATTACCCCAATTATAAGCTGAAAACTCCAGCAACAGGAAAAAAACTCCTTATAGAATTTCATAAGCTGGCTAAAAAATATTTGAACTATGTATATATAGGAAATGCAGGGATAGACATAGATACAGTCTGCAGTTGTGGAAATTTACTTATTCAGAGGGATGGATGGAATGTAGAGATGGTAGGATTAAGTGAAGATGGCAGCTGTAATAAGTGTGGAGAAAAGGTAGTGGAGACCTAGGAGGAGCTATGAAAAAAAGAGAGGAATTTGTAAGGGGGAAATTTTATCCTGCTGAAAGAAAAGATGTTGAGGAAATGATTGAAAATTTTTTAAAAATAGAGTCTCTTAAAAAAATAGATGGAGAGATTCTGGGTGGGATAGTTCCCCATGCAGGTTATGAATTTTCGGGATCTTCTGCAGTTCATTTTTTTAATACATTAAGGGGGAAAGATATAGAGACTGTGGTTATAGTCAACCCAAGTCATACGGGATATGGGGAGGCTGTAAGCCTGGATACAAATGAAGTGTGGAGTTCCCCCATGGGGGATATAGAAATAGACCTTGATTTTGAAAAAGAATTGAGTATACCATATTCCAAAGAGGCGCATAAATACGAACACTCTGGAGAGGTCATGCTGCCTTTTTTAAAATATTTTATAAAAAGTGAATTTAAAATAGTTCCGATTACTATGAAGGTTCAAACTTATAAAAATGCAAAATACCTGGCTGAAAAAATAGATGAAACTGCTAAAAAACAAAGGAAAAAAATTCTGTTAATAGCATCTTCTGACTTTTCCCATTATGAAAGGGAAGAAGTGGGGTATAAGCTAGACCAATTAGCAATAGACAGGATAATGGAATTTGACAGTCAAGGGGTAGAAAGTACGGTGATGGAATACAACCTAAGTATATGTGGGTATGGACCTATTATGACCCTTTTGGAATATAGTAAGTTGGCAGCAGATGATCCAAAGATAGAAATTTTGAGGAGGGGAAATTCTGGGGAGAACTATCCTATGGAGGAGGTTGTAGATTATATAACATTTTTAGTTTATAAGTAAAAATGTAGTTTTTAAGGTGAAAGGAAATCTATTCTTTCACTTTTTTTTATTGAGGTGATTAAAATAAATTGGATCGGAAGAGATCCAATAAACAAACGGAAAATATCATAATTTTAGTATATTATATTTATTA
>DAOUPY010000516.1 GCA_030625925.1 Fusobacteriaceae bacterium
GATAGCAAAGTTAATTACTCTCTTAAACAACCTCTCATCCACTTTTGTTGAGGTATATACCCCTATTACAGTACCAATGATTACATGGGGAAGGTAGGTCCAAATTATCTCAAGATGTTGAGGAGTGTAAAATCCCTTATAAATATAGGTAAGGATAGCTACTACATTTAGAGTAAAAAAGTAAGAAGACAGCGTTGCCTTAAACTGGGATCTATTTAAATTTATATTTGACAGGAATACTAAAACTGGAGGTCCTGAAATACCGCCAATTCCATTTAAAACTCCAGACACTGCTCCTACAGGGAGATAGTATTTTTCTGGTTTTTTAAAACTAATTCTTATTCCGAAGCTATTGATAATACCTATTACTACTAGTAATAATCCGATAATCAGCTTCAAAATATATTCATTTATAATCTGAAGGTAGGATACCCCTACAAAAGTAAAAATAATTGCTGAGATTAACAGGGGAACTATTTTTTTCAGCTTAGTATCTCTATAGTATTTTTTAACTATAATCCCATTTATTATAAGGCTGTAGGTCACAGTTATAATTATGATTAACTTGGTATCTAAAAATAGTGAAAGTAATGGAATAGCGACTAAAGAAAACCCAAAACTAGTGAACCCCTGAACAAAGGTTGAAAAAAAGAAGATTGCTCCAATATATATATATTCCATAATATCCTCCAAAATAATTTAATTAAGATAAATTATATCATATTCGTTTAATTATTTATAATTCTTTTGTCTCTTCGAGTTCCCAAATAAATTATCCATCGATTTTTGATCCGATCCACCTATAATAAAAGTAAAATTTATCTGATAAAAAAATGAGAGTTAAATTAGGTAGGATATAAAACTTGGAATAAAAAAAAGGCTTTCATATGAAAGCCTTTATATATATATTCAATGATATCTATCTTTTTAGTTTTGTGAACATTGTTTTTGCCACTAAAAATTATAGTTTATTTTTTGTTATAAGTCATATCTACATGGGGAATACCATCTTCTGAATAAACCTTGGAGACTGCTTCAAAACCTAAACTTTCATAAAAATCTCTTAAATAATCCTGAGCTCCTATGGTTATTTTTTCTTCATCCCAGTTATTGATTATATAGTCTATCCCGGCACAAACAATTTTTCTAGCCAACCCTCTTTTTCTAGCTTCAGAGGTTACTAAGACCCTTCCAAGAGAAGGATTTTTATATGAAACTCCTGCTTTTAAAACCCTTAGATAAGCTGAAATTTTACCCTTTTCTTTAATCATAATATGAACGGCTTCCAAATCTTTGCCATCTTCATCATTATAAACGCAATCTTGCTCTACCACAAAGACCTCTGATCTTACCCTTAATATTTCGTACACTTCTCTGCCTGTAAGTTTATCAAATTTTTTGATCTCTAAATTCATTTTTTAATACCTCCTTTTATTTCCTTTTTTTATATCTTTCCATTCTTTTTCAACATTTATTCTCATCCTATGCAGAAGTTCAAAAACCATCTCTTTTTCTTCTGTACTCATTCCTTCCATGGCTGACTGCACGGTGTATTCCTCTTCCCTCTCCAGGAATGGATAGATCTCTTTTCCCTTGGAAGTACAGTAGAGTTTTAGTTCTTTTTTATTATCTTTGCCCTTTATTTTTTCTACTAATTCCAT
>DAOUPY010000443.1 GCA_030625925.1 Fusobacteriaceae bacterium
AAGGATGTGATTTTTATGAGAACGATAATAAGAGGAAGACACTTAGAAGTGACAGAGGGAATCAAAAGTTATGCAGAAAAAAGATTTGGTAAGTTGGAGACATATTTTAATCATATAGATGAAACGGAAGTTGTTTTGAAATATGAGGATAAAAAAGTATATGATGTAGAAGTTATTGTTACTACAAAAGGTAATAAATATGTTGCTAAAACTAAAGGTGGAGAATTATACGCCGAGATAGACAAGGCTAAAGAGAAGATAAAAGGAATTTTGACTAAAGAGAATAAAAAAATTATAGATAGTAAAAGAGAGGAAAAAATAGAAGTTGAATAGGTGAAGTTGATCTCCTAATTATTGAGTATATAAGTACTCCGATAATTAGGAGATTTTTTTATTTTGAAAAAATAAAAAAAATAACATTGATAGTATAAAATACCTTGAATAAAAATAAAAAAAATGATATTATTTTATAAATAATAAATTGTTCGGAGGATAAAGAAATGAAAAAATCAAACTTTATTACAACTCTATATTACTATTATTATAGGAAACAGGATTTGAATTAATTCTTTAAATTAGAATTATATGCGAATCCATTTTGTATTACTATAACTTTAGTGAGATGGATTTGTATCAATAGATGTTATTTTAGTCTGTAGGTGCTTACCTATAGGCTTTTTTTTATTATCTAGATGCAGCATCACATTGCAACCTCACGTTGCTTTTTATTAAATAAACTAAGGAGACTGATATGAAATTTAAATTTAACTACTATTA
This sequence comes from Fusobacteriaceae bacterium, assembly GCA_030625925.1. Taxonomy (GTDB): domain Bacteria; phylum Fusobacteriota; class Fusobacteriia; order Fusobacteriales; family Fusobacteriaceae; genus Psychrilyobacter. The sequence goes on from DAOUPY010000443.1 coordinate 778, forward strand.
CTACTATTATTTATTGAATCTGGGTCATCGCGTATAAAGCGATAGATGCAGGTTTGTTTTGGTGGCCTGCATCCTTTAGTAGTTGAACTTTTTTTAGTGAAGCTCGTGGTGTAGTCCACGAGCTTTTTTATATTGTGTTTAACTATTAGGAGTTGGTTAAGATGGAAAATGTTATAAGTTTTGTAAATGGAATTTTATGGGAAAGAAATGTGTTAGTCTGGATGCTGATAGGAGCTGGGTTGTTCTTTACTATAAAAACAAGATTTGTTCAGTTGAGGTTATTTAAACATATGTTGTCTTTGGTAGGGGAAAAAAACGAAGAGAAGAGCGAAGGGATTACGTCTTTTCAAGCTTTTTGTATCAGTACAGCTTCCAGGGTAGGGGCAGGAAACTTGGTAGGAGTGGTAGCAGCAGTATCTATTGGAGGAGCAGGATCTATTTTTTGGATGTGGGTAATGGCTGTAATTGGATCAGCTTCAGCATTTGCAGAAACTGTTTTGGCTATTATTTACAGAGAAAAAACTAAAGATGGTAAATTTGTAGGAGGGCCGGCCTTTTTCTTGGAGAAAGGAGTGGGGAAAAAATGGTTGGGAGTGTTGTTTGTAATATCTGCATTGATATGCTGGGCAGGAGTTATGCAGGTTGTTTCAAACTCTGTAACAGAATCTTTTAAGGTAGCCTTTGGAATCAATGAATGGATAGTGACTATAATTTTAATATTGCTGACAGGAGTTGTTATATTTGGAAAAAAAGATAAGATATCATCTCTCTTGTCGAAATTAGTTCCTCTCATGTCTGCCTTATACTTATTGGTGGTATTATTTATAGTGATAAAAAATATTAATTTAATACCGGGACTTATGATAGAAATAGTTTCACAGGCCTTAGGGATTAGACAGGCAGTAGGTGGCAGTTTAGGAGCTGTTATAATGATTGGAGTAAAAAGAGGTTTGTTTTCTAATGAAGCAGGTAGCGGGAGTGCTCCTAGTGCGGCGGCATCAGCAGATGTAGATCATCCGGCAAAACAAGGATTGTTGCAGGCTCTAGGTGTGTTTGTAGATACTATATTAATATGTAGTGCCACAGCTTTTGTAATGTTGTTAGCGGATATAGATAAGACGAATTTGACTGGGATGAAGTTTTTGCAAGAATCATTTAGATATCACGTAGGAGATTGGGGAGTTATATTTATAGCACTCATATTATTCTTATTTTCCTTTAGTACGGTGTTGGGGATCATGTTCTATGCTAAAAATAATATAATCTTTCTGTCTGAAAAGGAGATTTTTCAAAGTATGTTTAAAATTTTAGTCTTGGTAATGTTATTTCAAGGTGGAATTCAGCAAAATTTATTTATCTGGTCTTTGGCAGATTTTGGGATAGGCTTAATGACTGTAATCAA
>DAOUPY010000545.1 GCA_030625925.1 Fusobacteriaceae bacterium
TATCTTGGAGGAAAAATTCCAAAGAGCCATGGCAGAAAAAAACTATATGCTTCCTGTAACAGATATAAAATTAGGAGATGAATATAACAGGGTTCCAACATCGACTAAGGTAGTGAGAGTAAAACTTAGTGATTTGGAAAAGGTAGAAGAGTATAAGAAGGAATTAATTAAATTATTGAAGAAATAGCAACCCTCTCTCGTCCTACGGACACTCTCCCCCTCAAAGGGGGAAAGGCTTATAATTTTACTTTGTTTCACCCTATTGAGGGAGAAACTAGGAGGAAAGGGTTAAAAAATAAGGGAGAAAAGGATGAAAAAAGCTAGAATTTTGAATATAGGATATCTGATATTGTGGATATTTCCTATCTATATATTTGGACGAGATTTCTTCTACTTAGAAGATCTAATGGGGATAATGGATGGTGAGACCTTGGGTCTTATCACCATGTCCTTTAAGCAGGGGATCTTATCTTCAATTCTAGCTTTTATTGCAGCTGTCCTTCCTGCATACTATGTAACCTATAGAAGGGGATTACTTAGCACTCTCATAGAGGGGACTATATTTATCCCCTTCTTTTTTCCTGTAATATCTACAGTAATAACATTTTCATTGGTATTCAACCTGCCTCTGCTGAAAGACTTAGGAATCCTATACAGTTTGAAAGCCATATTAATTGCAAATGTATTTTATAATGCACCTATATTTGTAAAATATCTGTCTCTGGGTATGAAGAGAATACCCAATGAAGTAATAGAAGCTGCTTTAGAATGCGGAGCCAGTAAGTGGGTTATTTTTACAAAGATAAAGCTGCCTCTGATCTTACCACAGATCTTCAGAGGTTTTTTCTTGGTATTTACCTATTCATTTACATCTTTTGGAATAGTATTATCTATGGGAGGACTAAAATTTTCCACTCTGGAAGTGGAGATAGTAAATTCTCTCATGGGGAGTGCTGATTTTTCCAGGATGTTTGCTCTGGGAATAGTTCAGTTTTTAATTTTAACTGGCGTAAATATTCTAGGTGAAAAAATTACCGGCTATGAACTGGAAGAGGATGAAAAAATTGGAGAGGTATCGCGGATTACAGTGATATACAGTTACTTGTTTATCCTCTTTGAATTTGGAATAGTAGGGATAAATTTGATTTTTTCCTTCTACAACTACTATGACAAGAAGTTTTCTACAAGGGCTTTTATAGATATCCTTTCACCTGTATTCAATAAAAAATACCCGGTTATTGAATCTATAATAAATTCAGGCTTAATAGCCATGGTGACAGCTTTTATAGTGGTGGTATTTACCTATATATTGTTAAAATCCACCAGCAAATTCAGCACCTATATAATATTCTCCACCTTTGGGATCTCCAGCGGATTCTTGGGGATAACTCTGGTTTATACAAATATAATCTATGACA
>DAOUPY010000154.1 GCA_030625925.1 Fusobacteriaceae bacterium
ATAGGAAAGGGTCTGGTAAAGAATATTATCGAGGATAAGGAACTTGCATTTTTGAGCAGAGAACTGGCAGTGATAAAAACAGACATCGATCTGAATTTTAATTTAAAAGAGATGAAATATGGTAAAGATTTAAATAGATTGATAGAACTGTGCAAAGAATTAAACTTTAAGAGTTATATCAAAAGATTTACTTTGGAATTGGAAAAAAAGCAAAAGGATAAACCAGCTTTGAATATTCAAAAGGTAGAAACTTTAGAAACAAAGGTTGTAGAAAAAGATTCACAGAGACAGACTGAATTAGAAAAAGCTTTAGAAGAGATTTTAAAAGTTATAGATGCTGTATCTATAACAGTGGAAGAATTTAAGCTGATAGAGAAGAAGATAGAGGACAAATTTTCAAAGGCTGAAAAAAAAGAAGAGGAAAAAGAAACAGAGGTTTTAAAAGAAAAAAAGTTAGAAAGAAGTAATATTGCTGATTTAGACGGAATAAAAAAATTGAAAAATGAGATAAATAAATCTGACCAGGTGGCACTCTTTGCAAATGAAACTGGAATAATATTTATTACAGATAAGGGGAGCAGATATGTGTCTTTAAATCCAAGTGCTCTCATAACTACAGAGATAACCTTAGATGCCTTAAGGCCATTATTTCAACTGGATACCCCATATATAGTCTATGGATATAAACAATTATTAAAATCAGGGATAGATCCTAAAAATATAAAATGCGACATATTTATAGGAAATTACCTTTTGACCAATCATACAAAGGAAGAGTTTGAAGATCTGGTTCTCAATAGAGATGGCGTGGTTCTGAAAACACAGGATGAAATCCTAAAGGAAAAATCAATAGAAAAGATGAGTTTAGAAGAAATGCATAATTTTTTAGAAATTAGAGCTGATTTTCTATACAGATCAGGAGACAAGTTTCTGGAAGAATTGAAAGAAGAAAAATTGACAAAGGTGTACAACATCGAGATGGATCTGGTCAAAGTTTTATATAAGATGGAAGAAGAAGGAATCCTGATTGATTTGAATTACTTTAAGGAATATCAGAAAGAGTTAGCTATAAAATTGGATGAAATAATTCCTCAAATTAAAGCTGAAGTAAAAAAAGGTGTGGAACATAACATCAATATGATGGAACTGACCGAAGAGAACATCAGGGAGATCCTCCTGCAGCTTGGAAAACTTAATTATAAGAAAAAATCAGAATATACTGCATATGAGCAAAAAATAGAAGAGGCTGATCTGGATGAACTTTTGAATAATGAACTGGTATTTAACATAGCATCACCTAAACAATTGGGGATAGTGTTATTTCAGCTGATGAAATTATCTAAAGTTAAGAAAGATTCAGTAGGGGTAGAAGTACTCGAGGTCCTTCGGGACAGAGATGAACAGGTGATAGCTAGAGATATTTTGGAATATAGAAAATTAGCTAAATTACAGAGTACCTATGTAGAAGCACTGCCTAAACTAGTTGATGAAAATAGCAGGATACACACAACATATAATCAGACAGGAACAGCAACAGGAAGACTTTCGTCTTCTAATCCGAATCTGCAAAATATCCCTGTAAAAACACCAGAGGGTATAAAAATCAGACAGGGGTTTGTGGCAAAAGATGGATATAAACTGCTGGCTATCGATTATTCTCAAATAGAACTTAGAGTTTTAGCAGAGGTAAGTCAAGATAAAACTCTGATCCTTGCCTATGAGCAAGATAAAGACCTCCATGACCTTACAGCTAGAAAGTTATTTTCTTTGATGGAAGATGAAGAAGTAAACCGTGAAAAAAGATCTTTGGCAAAAATCGTTAATTTTAGTATAATCTATGGGAAAACAGCATTTGGATTATCCAGTGAATTGAATATAAGCCTCAGCGAAGCCAAAGAATATATATCTAGATATTTTGCTCAGTACCCAGGGGTAAAAGCTCTAGAAACAAAGATAATAGAAGACGCTAAATCTAATGGATTCGTAAGAACCCTCTACGATAGAAAAAGAACGATAGATGGGATAAATTCTTCCAATAAAAATATTGTGAAGCAGGCAGAACGAATGGCAGTAAACTCTGTAATCCAGGGAACAGCAGCAGATATTTTAAAAATAGTAATGGTAGAATTAAACGAAAAACTAAAGGGCCGTGAAGACATAAAGATGAACTTGCAGGTTCATGATGAATTGATCTTTGAGGTGAAGGAAGAAAAGGTAGAAGAGTATGCAGAATTTATAAAAAACATAATGGAAACAACTGTAAAATTGGATCATGTGAAATTAAAGGCTAATGTAGCTATGGGTTATAACTGGAGTGAGGCTAAATAACTCTTCCTTTTTATAGTTTCTTGATTCACGAGTATTAAAATCGACATTCAAAATCAAGTTTTAACTATATTTGATTTTGATAATCGTAGAAAACCGTGTAATTAAAACTTAATTTTAAATGTAGCAAAAGAAACTAACGCACGGTAAATAAAGGTAAAATAAAAAAATAGGAGAGAAGATGTCATATACATTTAGGATAAAAGATGAAATTTTTAGTAAAGAGATCGATAGTTATGATGAAAATCTGGCTGAGATTTACGGAATACTTTACTCAAAGAATGCGTTTTATGAAAAAAAAATTGAGATAACTTTGGAAAACTACCCCCTTTCACAGAGGGTAGTGGAACTTTTTAAAAAATTAACTGATTTAAAGACATTTATAAAATATTCTATCAGTAAAAAACTGGGAGAACATAAGGTCTATGTGGTGACTATACCATACCAAATGGGATATAATAAGTTTTTAGACTCCTTCAAATTGATAGAGGAGCAGTTAGATCAAAGAGAAGACTTGTATAATGGCTTTTTGAGGGGGTTATTTTTGGCCTGTGGGTATATAAAGGACCCAGAAAAAGAATATGCCATTGATTTTTTTATAGATTCTGAAGAGGTAGCTGATAAACTCTATATGCTTTTAAAAACTAGAGAAAAACGGTGCTTTAAAACAACCAAAAGAAATAAATTCTTGATATACCTGAGAAATTCAGAGGATATTATGGATGTTTTAGTAGCAGTTGGGATACTCAAAGAATTTTTTAAATATGAAGAAACTATAATGATGAAAGAAATAAAAAATAAGACTATTCGTGAGATAAACTGGGAAGTAGCCAATGAGACCAAAACACTGAATACTGGGAGAAAACACGTACTTATGATAGAGTATATAGACAGAGAGATCGGTCTGTCTTCTATGACCTCGGTCTTGCAGGAGATGGCTGTGCTGAGGTTACAAAATCCAGAGTTTTCTCTCCATGAATTAGGAAATCTGATTAATTTGAGTAAATCTGGTGTTAGAAATAGGTTCAGACGAATAGAAAAGATCTATAACGATTTGAAAGAAGAAGAAAATAAATAAGGAGTACAGTATGAAAATCATAGATGATATATTTCAATTAAAGGGGAAAAAACACGATCTATGTGTGGCGATTGGAGCATTTGATGGAATACACGAAGGTCATAAAAATGTTATTGAAGGAGCAGTTAAAAGAGCAAAAAAAATAGGTGGGAAGTCAGTGGTATTTACCTTTGATAAACATCCAAAAAGTTTTATGTCTCATAAAACAGCTCCTAAATTGATAAACTCAAAGGAAGAAAAGGTCCACCTTTTGAAAAAATTAGGAGTGGACTATGTTATATTTCAAAAATTTGATAAAAATTTTGCAGCCCTTACACCCTTAGAATTTTTAAATCAATTAAAGAGGGTCGGAACCCGTGAAATCTTTGTAGGATTTAACTTTAGATTTGGTGCAGGGGGAGCAGCTACTGTAGATGACATGATAGGCATGGGAAAAACCTGCGGAATAGAGGTAAATAAGGCCAATCCTGTAACTTTGGAGAAAAAAGTGATAAGCAGTACTTTAATAAGGGAACTCATAACCTGTGGAGAGTTAGACAGGGTAAAGAATCTATTGGGCTATAATTTATTTATAATAGGGAATGTGGTTCATGGAAAAAAATATGGACATCAATTAGGATTTCCTACTGCAAATTTAAAATTAATTGATAAGATATATCCACCTTTTGGGATATACGGGGCCAAGGTACAGATAGAAGGTTATGACAAAATCTATGATGGGGTAGTAAATATAGGCAGAAATCCAACCCTGAAAGATGGAGAACTCAGTGTAGAAACTCACATATTGGATTTTTCAGATTATATATACGGAAAAAAAGTTATTGTGGAGTTGATAAAACATCTCCGGGATGAAAAAAAGTTCAATTCCATAGACGAATTAAAGGCAGCCATTGCCAATGATGTGTTGATATGGAAGGGATATCTACAAAATAACTAAAATAAAAAATTAAAGAAGGTAAAAATGAAATTAGATATTAAATTAGAAAATTTTGAGGGTCCGCTGGACCTCCTGCTCCACCTTTTGGAAAAAAAAGAGATGAAGATAACAGAGGTAAAAATAAGTACACTGATCGATGAATATCTTTCCCTGATAGAGGAAGCTAGAAAAGAGAGTGTCGCTATCAAGGTAGAATTTCTAGGTGTAGCCAGCGAGTTGTTGGAGATAAAAGCACTGTCTATCTTAAATATGAGGGAGAAGGAGAAAAAAGAGGAAGCTCTTTCGCAAAAACTTGCAGAATATAAATTGTTTAAAGAATTAAGTCAAAAAATAAGTGAATTAGAAAATGAATATAATATTTCCTATACTAAATTTAGTAGGGGGAAAAATATAATTAAGGTTCCAAATACAGATTTTGATCTATCCAACTTGAGTGGAAACCTGATCTTTGAGATCTACTCTAAATATATAGAAAATACAGAGGTGTATAAGATCGATATCGAGGTTAAATATGACTTAAAAGAAGAAAAAAATAAATTATGGAAAACTCTGCCTATGGGGAGAGAAATTTATTTAGAGGATGTATTTTCTAGAGCTGTAGATAGACTCCATCTGGTATATCTATTTTTATCTCTCTTGGAGTTATACAGAGATGATGATAT
>DAOUPY010000385.1 GCA_030625925.1 Fusobacteriaceae bacterium
AGTTAAAAGAACAAATTATAGAAGGGTACTCACCTCACTGTGTAGAGATGGAAGGATCTGCCATCGGGCATGTGGCTCATATAAATGATCTACCCTTTGTTGTAATAAGAAGTATTTCAGATAAGGCAGATGGAGAAGCAACTATGAGTTATGAAAAATTTGAAAAAATTACAGCACAAAATGCAGCAATGATAGTTATGAATATGATGAAAATACTGTAAAAAAATGAATTTTTAAGGTGGGGCTAATCATGAATACCAAATATAGAGAGATGTTAAGAGAGGTAATCCCAGCAATAGTATTTATGGTGATATATAAATACATTTCATTTTCATGGGCAGTTTTAATTAGTTTTGGAATTGGGTTAATAATATATGTTCGAGAATATCTTAAACTTAAGAAGTTGAAGCCTTTTAGTTATTTAGGTATATTTTCTTTGGTGACTCAGACAATAATAAGTTTTGTTTTTAAAAATCCTAAAGCATACTATGTATATCCATTGATCTCCAATTCGATATATGCATTTATATTCGGGGTGTCGCTCATAAGAAAAAAAGACATCGTTTCTTATTTGGCCAGAGACCTATGTGAAAGAGAGGAGGATTTTTATATTCTTAAGCCGGCATTTAGAAGGGTGACCATCATGTGGTTTATTTTCTATGTCTTGAAGATTATTATAAAGGGATTTGGATTGATGAATTGGTCATTTGATACTTTGTATTATGTAAACTTTGTTTTAGGAATGCCTGTAACTCTATATCTTATTTGGTATAGTTTTGATTATCCGGAAAAATATTATAAAAGGGTTCAAAAGATAAATTAGGCTGAGTAAAAATTTGGTTTTTTCTAAAGATTCGTGAAGTTATAAAAGGTTATTTATTATAGGGAAGGAAATTAAGGGGGAAGTCATGATAAAAAATATAGTTTTTGACCTGGGAATGGTATTGATTAAATTTAATCCGAAAGAATTTTTGGAAATAAACAATTATGAGAAAAAAGAAAAAATTATGAAATATATATTCGGGCACGAGGACTGGTTAAAACTAGACAGGGGAACCCTGACGGAAAAAGAGCTGGCAAAAAAATTAGATAGAAATGGAAATTTTACCTACGATGAGGTAATGGATATTATGAAAGTAAGGAAGGACATTATGGTTCCATTTGATTTTAACAAGGAAATCCCGAAAGAGCTGAAAGAAAAGGGTTATAATCTTTATATACTGTCAAATTTTCCAAAGGTTCCCTTTGAGGAGATAAGGGAAAGGGATGAATTCTTTAAATATTTCGATGGAGCTGTTGTTTCTGCCTATGTAAAACATCTAAAGCCTGAAAAAGCTATCTATAAAGAGCTTTTGAGAAATTATTCTTTAAACCCAGAAGAGACTCTTTTTATAGATGACAAACTGGACAACATAAAGTCAGCAAAAGAACTTGGGATATCTGGAATACATTTAAAAACCCCGGAGTCTTTAAAAGAAAAACTTAAAGAATTAGGCTTGTTGTAAAAGCTAGACAGCATATAAAAAATTTGAGGATGAAAAAATATTATTGAGGAGAGGGGATAATTATGGTTGAAATTTTTGATATTTCTTATGCTGAGGTTGAAATAATCAGGGATCTTTGGGAAAAAAATAAACGGTATCACCAGGATAACTCGGAGTATTTTAAGGAGTCATATGGTTCGATCAGGTTTGATGAAAGGATAAAGGTTTTCAGCGGATACAGTGAGGGTAAGATAAAAATAAGTGTTGTCAAAGATAAAGAAAAATATATAGGGTATTGTATATCGGTAATAGATGGCAGCAAGGGAGAACTTGGGACTCTGCATATCGATGAAGCTGAGAGAGGAAATGGAATCGGAAAGAGACTTGTAGGAAAACATATAGAGTGGATGAATGAAAAAAAATGTGAAGAAATAGGAGTAACGGTTTCACAGGAAAATGAACTTGCCATGGAGTTTTATAAAAAACTTGGATTCTATCCAAATACCCTCTATATGCAGATGAAATAGAGGAGTTAAAGTTAGGAAAAATTCATTATTTAAATAGAAAATTAATTTATTTTAGTTCAATGAAGGAGAAAATAATGGGAAAGATAACTATCGAAATAATATCAAAATCACATGCAGAAGAATTATTAAAATTTGAGAAAGAGAATAGAGAATTTTTTGAAGTGAATATTCCTCCTAGAGCAGATGAATATTATTCATTAAAAAATATTGAGAAAATTTTAGATGAAATTGTAATAGAGCAGGAAAAAGGACTTTGCTATATGTATTTAATTAGAAATAAATCTAAAGAGATAGTGGGGAGAGTAAATTTATTTTCAATTGTAAGAGGATTATTTCAAAAAGCAGAGATAGGATACAGAATTGGGAAAAAATATAATGGATGCGGATATGCTACTAAAGCCGTTAAACTAGCTATTAACGAAGCTTTTAATAAATATAATTTGCACAGAATTGAAGCTGGAACGTCACAAAACAATATTGGGTCACAAGTAGTTTTAATTAAAAATGGATTTGAATTTATTGGAAGAACAAGACAGGTCATCAAAATAAATGAAAAATGGGAAGATGGAATACTCTTTGAAAGGATTAAGGTGTAAATAAAATAG
>DAOUPY010000529.1 GCA_030625925.1 Fusobacteriaceae bacterium
ACAAAGACAAGGGAGCTCCTATATTCAATACTGCAGATCTTGGTATCGTGGGGGACGTCAATAAGATATTACCACTTTTAAATAATGAAATCAGTAAATTAGCTGAAAAAAAATCATAGTCAGATATTTAGTATAAGGAAAAAGACCATGGATAAAATTAATTGTCTATGGTCTTTTCTTTCGTTTTATATAATGGGTTGATTAAATTAAAACAACTCTATCTTAAACTTATACAAAAATAATCTATAATTATATTAGAAAAGAAGTTTAGAAAGATGCTATGACAAGAAGAAAGATTTCTACTTAGCTCTTATATGTTATTTTTCCCATTCTATGCTTTCCAATTATTTATGGCTTTTAAGTATGATGAATTTTATATGAAAGATCTAATGGAGAAAGGTTACGTAGCAACTGGTTACGGCGAATAATATTATAAAAAAATAAATAACTATATAATCACTTATGTAATATAATTCAGACCCCTGGGGTATATCACTCGCTGATATTACAGGGATCTTGCTTGTATTTACATAGACAAAAACAAGAAAATTCTTAGAATAGAAACTAGGAGTTTTTTTTATTTTTTTAAGGGAAACAGAATAAAAAGATTAAGTGTATCATATTTATCGCTCGTTTAAAGTTATACACTTAATATCATATTATTTAATCCATTATCTCAACTTCTAACAAAGCTCTAATTAATTTCACTTCCGTTAAATCTACTTTTAATTTTGCTGTATACTCCATATATCTGGAATTCTTACCTATAACCAGCCATCGATTATTTCTTCCATTTTTTACCACCTGTTTATTCAAATAAATAAAACAAAAAAGTAATAAAAATTTGGTAGAATAGATTATATCATAATAATAATTACAGTTTTTAGGAGGTTTTATGTTACGACTAATTTTTATCGGAACAGGCGGAGCAATCGGGGCTCTCTCTAGATATCTTATTGATTTTATCATCACCAAACACTATCCTATGCATTTTCCATTGGGAACACTGACAGTTAACCTTATAGGCTGTTTTACCATTGGAGCTGCATTTAAAATATTTTATCACGAGATCATCCATACTAAATTCAATCCTTTTATTATCACAGGGTTTTTAGGAGCATTGACTACCTTTTCTAGTTATGCCTACACTACCCTGATCCTCCTTGAAAAAGGTAAATTTCTCTTGGCAGGGTCCAATTTATTGGCAAATAATCTTTTCGGCATCTTATTCGCATTTTTAGGAGCTAAGGTCACTGATTTTATTGTCAAAAAACATTTCAATCATAAATTTAAAGGAGATGAACAGCTATGATTTTAAATATTGTTTTGGTTGCTGCTGGTGGAAGTATCGGAGCCATCTCTAGATATAAGATAGATAGGGGAATTTCAAGTAAAATAAAACACAATATACCCTTTGGAACCTTAGGAGTAAACCTTCTGGGATTATTTATAATTGGTTTCTCCTACAGAATTTTTGAACACCATATAGTAGCCGAGGATCTAAAACATTTTATTGTAATCGGATTTTTAGGAGCTCTCAC
>DAOUPY010000557.1 GCA_030625925.1 Fusobacteriaceae bacterium
ATCAGTTAAAACAATCTATTAATTTTTTTATAAATATTATTTTTATAATAGTAACAAATTTATTAGGAGGGGTTTAAAAATGGCATTAATGACAGGTGAACAGTATATTCAAAGTTTAAAAAAAATGAAAACAAAAGTTTATTTGATGGGAGAATTGGTTGAGAATTTTACGGATCATCCAATGATCAGACCTTCTATCAATTCAGTTGCAGCTACTTATGATTTGGCCCATGAAGAGGAGCATCAAAATGTTATGACTGCTGTCTCAAATATTACAGGTGAAAGAGTTAATCGTTTCTGCCATCTTCATCAAAGTACTGAGGATCTTAAAAACAAGGTTAAGATGCAAAGACTGTTGGGACAAAAAACAGCTTCATGTTTTCAAAGATGTGTAGGAATGGACGCTTTCAACTCTATCTTCAGTACAACTTTTGAAATAGATGAAAAACATGGAACAACTTATCATGAAAACTTTAAAAAATATATGAAATTTGTTCAAGATAACGACCTTACAGTAGATGGAGCTATGACAGATCCTAAAGGAGACAGGGGATTAGCACCTCACCAACAGGTAGATCCAGATCTTTATCTTCGTGTAGTAGAGCAAAGGGAAGATGGAATCGTAGTCAGAGGGGCTAAAGCTCATCAGACTGGTGCTGTAAATTCCCACGAACATCTAATCATGCCGACAATTGCCATGGGAGAAAATGATAAAGACTATGCAGTTTCTTTCTCTATCCCATCTGATGCTCCGGGAATATTAATGATCTACGGAAGACAATCGTGTGACATCAGGAAATTAGAAGGCGGACATATCGATGTAGGAAATCCTAAATTTGGCGGACAGGAAGCATTGGTTGTATTCAATGACGTTTTCATTCCCAATGAAAGAATATATTTAAATGGAGAACATGAGTTTGCGGGACTTCTTGTAGAAAGGTTTGCAGGTTACCATAGACAAAGTTATGGAGGATGTAAGGTAGGAGTAGGAGATGCACTTATTGGAGCTGCGGCACTTGCAGCAGAATATAATGGTGTTACCAGAGCTTCTCATATAAAAGATAAACTTATCGAGATGACACATCTCAATGAAACATTGTATGCATGCGGACTTGCCTGTTCTACTGAGGGAGTTCCTACAAAAGCAGGAAACTACCAGATAGATCTTCTTTTAGCTAATGTATGTAAACAAAATGTAACAAGATTCCCATATGAAATAGCAAGATTAGCTGAAGATATAGCAGGTGGATTAATGGTAACTATGCCTGCAGATATAGATTTT
>DAOUPY010000182.1 GCA_030625925.1 Fusobacteriaceae bacterium
TCATCTAATTCATCGATATATACAATCTTATCTGGATCTTCAAATGTGCAGCCACCGATTAAGTCAGCTGGATTTGTAACTCCATATTGATCTATATTATTATTTCCAAAATGTCCTGTTACAGGTGCCATATAATCTTCATCTCTTACGAATACTCTTCCTGCTCCTACTCCTCCATCTTTTTTCCTGCCTATTCCATCACCATTTTTTTCAGGATAGTTACCAGAATCCACGAAGAAACCTTGTTCTACAGCTTCAAAATATCCGCCTGTTTCTAACATTTCTTCCAGATAAAGTACAGCTCTTTCCTTTAATTCTCTTACCATTTTTGGCAAGTACCCATCTTTTCTTACTTCTACCATTTCCAATAATCCATCTAGCCCTACTAAAGTTTGTTTAGCAGTATCACATGCTTCTATATTATACACGTGCCAAGGTACATTTCTTCCCTCATCCGGTGTAATTGTAGATTGAATATCAGCACTTGTCAATCTAGAGATCATCATATTCATAACATGAGTTACTGTAGCTTCTCTAGAAGATGAAGTGATATATTTTGTATTCATCTGAGCTCTCATCTTATATTCTGTAAATAGATCTCTTAGTGCCACTGCATATGGCAGGTCAAATTTCATAGATGGTGCTGGTGCTGCTGTAGGAGGAACTGTCGAAAGACATATGTTTTCTTTCTTTATCCCTGATTTATATGAAAATATAGAGTTAAGCCCATGTTGAACCATAAGTTCCGGCATTACTTTCCATGCATCTCTAGCTGTTGCATTGGCATTATGTGCTCCGTCTATTTGAGCCATCTCAGCCCAACCCATTATTTTTTTAGATTCTGCTGCATCTATAAATGATCTTACCATATTTATATTTCTATACAGTACATTGTATTGCGGGTCTTGATGAGCTCCATTCACTCCCTCTTCTGCAAACATTACTGCTACATCAGGTCCTGCTACTCCAGATACATATGAATGATAATTTATTGGTCTTCCTACCTCTTCTTCTATAAGGTCACAAGCTTTTCTCTGTGCTCTTACTTGCTTTCTCGTGATAGGTACTCCTCCGATTCCTTGTGGTGTTCCCTCTATTAGTCCATCAAAATGAGATTGTCCAGCTGTTCTGATTACCATAAGGTGATCCGCTCCGTGCCAGGCTGCCATCCTCATCCGTCTTATATCATCTTCAAATCTTCCTGATGCTATCTCTGTTGTGATTACTTCTTCAGGCTGCGGGTCTAAATTATCAAAATATCTTGATGCTGGGATCCCGATGGAATTTTTTAACGGTTCCGAGCAATTAGTAAATTCAAATGCTCCCATTTTTAAATTTTTCACCTTTTTTCTCCAAGTCCACCCTCTTCTTTTGGGTCTATAGTTTTCAAGGTCACTCAGGATCTCTCTTATATCCATTTTTTCAGTTGGTATTAATTTTTTCATTATTTTTTACCTCCCTTAAAAATTTCCATAAGGGTATCCCAGTGGTTCCCTTCAATCATTTCTTCCCCTGCTTGTCGGATAGAAATTTTCTTTTCCTCTGATATTTTATATACCAAATGACCTACACCTTTCCCCATAAGTCCTCTATCTATTGCTCCGTCTACCAAAGGCTTAGCTTCTATACTTGAAAATCCCATTCTTAGGAGTACAGATCTCTCAATTGATGGTGTTGTATGTGTTTTAGCCAGGTCTAACATCGGGTCTACCAATTTTTCTGCTAATTCCCAAAATCTATTTTTTAATTCCTCATCTGTTAAATTATTCAGATGTTTTCTTCTTGTTGAGAAATCATCTTCTCTTTTTAAATATCCTTTCATCTTATCCTCCCTTAATGCTTATGATGAAACTAAAGGGGTAATTCATGAATTACCCCTCCATAAATTCAAAACCTTTTTTATTTTAAATTTAATTTATCTTTTTTTCTATTAATTGGAGTAACTCATCTACATATTCAGAAGTTTCCATTCCCTTCTCATATATTGGGTTATATTCCACTATATCTATAGATGTTACAGATGCTGTATCTATCATTTCAGATACCAGAGTCTTCCCCATTTCACGGCTAAGTCCTCCTGCAACAGGCGTTCCAACAGCTGTGATCTCAGTAGGATCTATCCCATCCAGATCAAAACTAATATGTAAGTTTCTACCTCTGAAGAATTCTTTTACCTCTCCTAAAGCTTTTTCAAATCCCATCTCTGCTATCATTTCCCAGGTATAGTTTTTTATTCCCAATTCATCTATCAATTTTTGTTCTTTCTCATCTATATCTCTAGTTCCAAATAGGATTACATTTTCTTTTTTTACTTTAGCTCCCTTATACAGGCAATCTATCAGTTTAGAGTGTCCATGTCCTACAGAAGTAGCTAGCGGCATCCCGTGTATATGTCCTGTGCCGCTTATCTCAGGTGTGTTCATGTCTCCATGAGCATCCATCCATAATATTCCTATCTCTTTTTCTTTGGATACCCCGGCTATACTTCCTATGGCTATAGCGTGATCTCCTCCCAGACTAATAGGAAAATCTCCATCCTTTATTACCTTATTTACGCTCACAGCCAATTCTTCACAGGTTTTTGCCACTGTATTCAGATATTTAGCTCCCTTTGTTGAAAAATCTTCTAACTGTTTCTCTACTCCTAAAATCTCTATCTTATCTCTATATCTTGGATATTTTTCTATAAAGTTATCTACACTAAATTCCAAGCCGCACCTGTTGGCTCCAAAGTTTAATGGTACCCCTATTATTTTTGTTTTCAAAAGATCAGCTCCTCAATTTTATTTTTTATTTTACTACATCTATTGTCATTTTTGTCTCAAGAGCAATATAATTGAGTTTTTCTTTACCATGTTTTTTACATAAATTTTATTTTAATCTTCCTTTTACTTCTTCTACTGTTAAGTTTGTCTCAACAGCAATATAGTTAAGTTCTTCATCAGTAAAGTCTTTACTGCCAGAGTTTTTCTTTACCATATTTTTTACATATGATTGTCTTATTTTATCCATATCTAAATCCACAGCTTTTATCATCTTCGGGTGTTCCGGCAATATTATACTCTTTCCAGGGACTTCATCTTTAGGATCCCCAAAATGTAGATCTATTCCATTGTCCCTTGCAAAGGACAGCTGTGGCTGAATATGTTTTCCTGCACCTGTATATTCAGTTTCCTGCACCACTATGATCTCATCTTGACCCATCTCCTGTGCTATGGAAAAAGCTGCTGCCAAGGATGTATTCCCAGCAGGCCCTCTCTCTAACCCTTCTAATTGTGCCAAAGATTCTGTCATATAAAATACTTCTCCCTGAGTTATTGTTACATATCGATCCATATATCTAAGGGGTCTCGCTGCTGATCTAGGAACATCTGACCTGTCTGGATTAGTTGTAAATGGTATCCCAAATCCAGTGTGTCCCGTTGTAAATGATTTTTTATTAAAATCAGTGTCCGATGCCATGTGTAATCCTTTTAAATTTACACTTGCCGCTACTACTTTTACTTTTTCTGCTCCTACTTTTCTCATCCCACGGGCAGTTCCAGTAAGGTTTCCCCCTCCTGCATTGGTACACACCACCACATCAGGTTGTTTTCCTGTCTTTTCCATTATCTGCTCCACCAATTCCGATCCCAGTGTTTCTACCCCTGCAATACCAAATGGTGTATAGAGAGAAGCATTAAAATATTCCGTTTCTTCCAATAAATTTAAGAATGAATAAAACAATTCAGGCCCTACAGTCAATTGAACTACCTCAGCTCCATAAGCTTCACATTTTCTAGCTTTTTCTACAATTTCAGGCTGACCTTTTCCATTACTGTCGTAGCACTCCTGCACTATTATACATTTTAATCCCAGCATCGCTGCCTGAGATGCTACCGCTGCTCCATAGTTTCCAGAAGTTGCAGCAATAACTCCTTTATATCCCAGCTTTTTAGCATGATATACTGCTGTAGCAGCACGTCTGGCCTTAAAACTTCCAGATGGGTTAGACGCCTCATCTTTCAAAAATATCCTAGCTCCTTTTCCTTCTGGAGCCATTTTTCTAGCTAAATTAGTCAAATTTTTAAGTTCATATATAGGAGTATTTCCCACTCCAGTTTCCCCTTGTATTTTTTTTATCTCTTCCAGCGAATATCCAGCTTCTCTCATCATAGCTTCATAGTCAAAATCAATTCCTTCCTTCTCAAAGGTATCATAATCTATCCCTACAGCTTTTTTCATTATCTCTGTCTTTCTAGACATCACAGCACTATAACTTTTATCCATTATTTATCCTCCCCACAAAAAAGTAGTTCCTTCAGGGTTTTCCCTATCTGTAAAATTTCAGGTATATGGTTTCCATAGTTGTGTTTATGATTAGGATGGATCTCCACTAATTTTCCACTAACCTTTCTTCCTACTATAGTTTCTATCTCTGCCATCTCTCCTACCTCAGTATCTTCCAACAAGAATCCCTTTATCCACATTTCTAATGGGACTTTTTTAGTCTCTTCTGGTATTTGAGGGGCTCTATCTTTTGGCTCCAATACTATATTATAAACCATTACCCAGTCACCTTTTTTAGCTAACATATTAGTTCCTCCTAAACCCCTTCTTCCTTTTTTATCCCTTTTTATC
>DAOUPY010000212.1 GCA_030625925.1 Fusobacteriaceae bacterium
AAAGGTAGATCATATATACCCTTAGATCTTTCCTAAATCATGCATAAATGTATAAATTAAAAATTACCGGGGATCGACATTTTCGATCTCCTCTTTACTTTTTTTCTGCAAATCCTAAAATATATCCGTTGCAGTCTTTAGATATAAAATTCCCCCATTCCATACCAGGTAGTACATAAATCTATGACTATATCTCCCCTGTCTTTGACAGATCTATATATTTCATTGACATCGTCCACATCGATATAAAATGAGACCGAAGAACTACTTTATCTGATTTGCCGATAGATCTTAAGTCGCCGCCTTTTAATTTTTTTAGTACTTAGCTCATTTTTTATCAACTCCTGTTTCTAATAAATAACATAAATTATTCTAGAGAAATTTAAGATCTATTTACTTACCAGTATACCCTGCTGAAAAAAATAATCCAAAAGAATTGGCAAGATAAATATCCAACATCTTCCTTTAATTTATATAAAGTTAATAAAATATGGTAATGTTCTTTTTTATTATCGAGTCAAAATTCATATATTTAGTTGACAAGGTTAAATTTATAATGAAGTATTTATTAGAGGTATATTTAAAAATCAAAAATATATAGTGGTGACGTATTAAATTATAGTATGAGGAGGAAGACCCATGAAAAAAATTGTAATTTTTTATTCTTTTGAAGGTGATACAAAAATAATAGCAGAGAATATAGCTAAAACAATAGGTGCAGATATTTTGGAATTAAAACCAAAAGAAGACTTGAAGTCAAAAGGGTTTATGAAATATATATGGGGCGGAAAAGCAGCAATGATGCATGAACAGCCGGAATTACTTCCCCTGAATAAAGATATCGATAGTTACGATGTTTTATTCATCGGTACACCTGTGTGGGCTTGGACATATGCTCCAGCCTTAAATACTTTTTTTTCTGCACATTTATTATCAGATAAGAAAATAGCATTATTCTGCTGCCATGGCGGCGGAAAGGGGAAAATATTTGATCATATGAAAGAAGCATTAAAAGATAATCAAATTTTAGGAGAAATCGATTTTCAAGATCCACTTAAAAATAACACCAATGAAAATATTGAGAAAGCCAAAAAATGGGCAGAAAATATAATGGAAACCTTATAAGAATCCAATCAATTTTTTTGGTATGAAAAAGAGGCCAATCTTAAAATAGATATTTTTATCTATTCTAAGACAGCCCCTCATAAAATTTATTACTCAGTAACTATTTTTAAACTTCTCTTCTTAAACTCAAAAGGTCCTGGAAGTGGATAAACTGTTTTACCATAAGCAGTATTTACTACAATCGCTGAAGCAAGATAAATTGCAACTATTCCTGCAGACAACAATCCCCATGCTGGTATAATTGCATAAGTCTTTGGTAAAATTCCTAAGTCCATTAGTGTAATAAATGGCAAAGATACATCTAATGCCAATATAACTATCGTAAGAAGTCGAGTGCTTTTAAAAAATGCCGGTGTCCAAAGAATTAAAGATAATGTCAATACCATCCATGCCCATCCATCGATACGTGCGTCAAATACTATACCTTTATTAATCATGTTGAATTTCATTATCATTCCCATGCCGCCAACAAGCATAAAAAATGCACTAAAAAATAAAAATGTATTTCCTCCAGTATTATTGCCCCCTTTTAAATCCAAAAGTGCTACTACAAACTGAACTACAAACCCACCTAAAAGCCAAGTTCCAAGCAATGGCATGGCATCATGCGTTACCTTACCACTTAAAATGGCAAAGAAACAGAAACATGCAATTGCCAAAGCCACTAAGCCTGCAGGTGTTGGGTTCGACCATTCTTTAATTTTGTTCTCATGATTCAATTTGATTCCTCCTATTAATTATATATAAATAACTGGATATATTTAATTTCATTACATCCTTAACAAACATTATAGTAGGTTTCGAATATCTTGACAACTTTTTAAAAACATTTAATTCTATTTTAATATATTGCGTTTGTATTCTGTGCACAACGAAAACATTCACACTCTGTTTATTTTTATCCATGATAATTATTTTTATATTCCCCCCCTAAAAAAAGTAAAAATAATTATTTATTAAATTTTACTCCGTGGGGATTTTTTTTTATTGCCGGAGTAATATTAATGTATTAATCAGAAATCACAACTTTATTTCTCCCCATATCTTTTGCCCTGTAGAGTCTCTTATCTGCTTTTTCAATTATCTTTTCAACCGATATTTTATCTTTATCAATTTCTGTACATTCTGAAATCCCGCAACTAAAGGTAAATTTTATTTTATTTTCATGATATATAAATTCATAATTCCTTATAATATTTAAAATTCGTTCAATCATTAATTTAGCCTCCTCTTTATTGATGTCACAGAAAACAAGAATAAACTCCTCCCCGCCATAACGACCAAACAAATCATATTGTCTGATATTTTTTTTTATAATCTGGGTAAATTCTTTGAGGATAAAATCACCCACCTGATGGCCATGCCTGTCATTTATACTCTTAAAATAATCTATATCAATAATAGAAACTGTAAAATATATTTTATCTCTAAGAAACTCCAGGAATAGAAATTCTAATCGCTCAAAAATATGTCTTCTATTATAAATATTAGTGAGGGAATCCCGTATAGAGATCTCTTTAATTTTTTCTTCCAATTGTTTTTTTTCTGTGATGTCGGAGTGTGTTCCAAACATTTTAACAGGTTTATCCTCTATATCCCATTCAATAACCTTTCCCTTGGAAAGGATCCATACCCAGTCTCCATTCTTATGTTTCATTCTAAATTCAGCAGTATAATATTCCGATTTTTTACTAAAATGTCTTTTTAATGAGTCGTACGATTTTTTAAGATCATCCAGATGGGTATATTTTATCCATGTTTCTACACTTACAGGCATTAATTCCTCCACCATATATCCAAAAATCTCTGTGAACCGTTCGTTAATTACCATTTTGCCAGTTTGAATTTCCCACTCCCATGTACCCAGCCTGGTTCCCTCAATAATATTTTGTAATTTATTGTTTTGTTCTTCTATTTTTTTTATTAATAATACATGTTCACTGATATCAACTATGATCAGTAAAAATAATCTCTTCCCTTGGATTTCAATTATCTCTCCCGAAAGTAACCCCTGTAATATCTCTCCGTTTTTACATCTGACTTGAAGTTCAAAGTCATTTATCCTCTTTAAAACACTTATCTTTTCTGCAATCTCTCGTCGTTTTTCAGAATCCACAATCATTTTTAATTCCATACCCATCTCTCCGATAATATCATCTTTGGAATATCCAAGTTTATCTGTTACTGCTCTATTAATCTTTATAATCTTTCCATTATTCAAGTCAGTGATGGCCATTAAAACAGGATTGTTTTCAAATAGTTTTATAAATTTTTGTAATGTTTCCTGTTCCTTCCTGAGGTCTTTTGATAGACAGAATAAGCAGTCCTGATTATCCCAACTTCCAAACCATGTCCTTATTTCCATAGGGATATATTCTTTGTTTTTACTTTGAAATTCCAGTGGACAATAGTCCTTTTCACCAGAAAATATTGATTTAAAAATACCAGCTGCTTCCTCTCTCTTCTCCAATGGATGTAATTCTATTATATTCATTTTATACAACTCTTTGGGGGAATATCCAAGTTTATCTATTACTGCATTATTTGCATATAGAATTTTCCCCTGTTTATCACCTATTACCATCAGATCCTCAATGGTATTAAACAGCGATTCAAAGTTATTATTTGCTGCATTGATCTTTCTCTGCATAAATTGACGTTTATATGCAGTTGCAATTATACTTAAAATTGTTTCCAGAAGTCTTTTGTCTGTTTCGGACCACTTTTTTTTCTCTTCACATTCATCAAATCCTATAAATCCATATTTTTTTCCTTCAATATAAAGGGGTGTAACGACTATAGAAAGAATCCCTTGCGGTTTTAATACCTCAGCAATATCTAAGGGCAGATCTTCTACATCTTCATAATAGACACTCCCTTCTTCTAAAAAAAAGTTTTTCCATGAGGGAACCATCTCATGGGGAATATCCTGCAGTTCATCAATTTGAGGAATGATTCCGTCATTACACCATTCATATATATTACTGGTAGTCGTCCCATCTTCGTTGTCTAAAAAAATATATATCCTTGAAACTTGAAAATAATTTCCAATTTTATCCAAGGAATTTTTTATTTTAAAATCAAAATTATCAGACTTAATAAATGTTAAAG
>DAOUPY010000333.1 GCA_030625925.1 Fusobacteriaceae bacterium
AACCCTTTATCTTCAAATTTAACAGCAACTCTGACCACTTCTTCTAGATCCACAAAGATAGTGTCTTTCCACCCATCTTCAAAGGCTTTTGGCTTTTGACCATTTCTTTCTAAAACTCTAAATTGTACTGTATGTATATGGAAAGAGTGGCCATTGAGGGATTTGCCACCGTTGGAAAAATTGTGGTTGTTTCCCATCCTCATCATATTTCTCATTCCCATCATTCCGCCGTGGGAAGTTCCAATATTTCTAATCTCCCATATCTCAATATTATTCAAAGGAACATATTCATCAACTCTATTCATATTAATTTGTCTTCTATTGATAGCAACCATATGTCCTAATCCTTCCAAGATGAACTCTCTGACTTTGACATTGGATGGAATGTCATATTCTTGAAAATCTACTAAAGTATTAGGTATTTTTTCTATATTTTTGTCTAAATTCATTACATTTAATTTCATTATATTTGTATCATCTCCGCGTAGGTATATATCTTTATTTTTATCTTCTTCCTTAAATTCCACAATGACTTCCACCCTTTCACCGGGCGATAGGAATATTTTTTTAAGTTTATTAGATTTTTCTAAAAACCCGCCATCGGTAGCTATTTGATAAAAATCCCTGTTGTCGCTGAAACTATATAAATAATTACTGGCATTTGAACCATTTAAAATTCTAAGTCGGATATACTTTTTATTTATATCTAGAGTAGGAGCAAAGATTCCATTGACTATCAAGGTATCTCCCCTCATTCCATACATAGCGTCTGTATATTCATTGGAATAGATTAGATTTCCCCATCGATCAAATCGTTTATCTTGGACAATAATTGGGAAATCATCTACACCATACTCCTTTGGAATAGGCAGGATGTCAGAGATCTCATCTTCTATGATATAGAGGCCGGCCAAGCCCATATATGCGTGTTTCCCCGTTTTATGCCAAGTATGGGGATGATACCACAGGGTAGCAGCAGGTTGTTCTATTTTATAATGTGGTTCCCAATAATCACCATCGATAAACATTTGATTGGGACCGCCATCCATCTCGCCAGGAACTCGAAGACCATGCCAGTGGACACTGGTTCTTTCTCCCAGATTATTATGTATTTTAAATCTATAGTTTTGCCCCTTTCGAACTTTTATAGTGGGACCTAAAATATTTCCGTTATAGCCATAGGTATTGGTTTTTACACCTTCTATAATTTGACTTTTTCCTTTTCTCACATGAAATTTATAGTTTATCTCTCCATCGATAAGTGTTCCCTCTAAAAGAGGAGGTATAGGCAGATCCCTGGAAAAGTCAGATACAGGCGGTGAGGATGTATAGCAAGAGATAAAAAATAAAAGATTAAAGATCAAAAATAATAATTTTTTCATGGTTTCCTCCCAAAGTTTAAAGATTATATATACAATTTATTTTACTAGATTAATAGAATAACTCCTTTAAGAGGTTAGAGTGAATTCTTATGATTCTTAATTAAATTTTTGTCATTTTTTAATTAAGTGGTATAAGTATAATGAAGATATGAACGATAGTTAAGAAAATCAGATTAGGGGGGGAAGGAAAAATGAAAGAAAATAAAGAAAAACACATAGAATCCTATATGGAATATTTAAAAAGAAATATTGTTCATTTATTCGATAAGGGATTTAAAATTTATGTAGAGAAAAAACCAAGGACAGATGAAGAGATAATACTTGAATTGACAGCCTATGCTGAAAGCAGGGAAGAAAAAATTATTCATTATAAAAAAGATGGAAGACTTTTTATTGAGAGAAATGGGACTGCCTATGAGATAGAAGTGGACAGAACCAATATATCTGGACATGCATTTTTAGGAGCAGGAGTAGCATGGGGAGCTACTGCTACACCATGGGTTATAATAGCCACAGAGGTGAAAAAAAGATAAGAAAAAAGCGTAGAAATTCTACGCTTTTTCTATATTTTGGACTAATTTATACATTTTTAGTTTCTAATTCTTTTGCTACAAGTTCTAATATAAATGATTCTCTCTCAAGGTAACTACTCATATATATTGGTTTTTCTTTTTGAATTTTTCTATTATGTGCTACGGCATCATAAATATTTACCCATAAAGCTTTGATCCCCATTTCTTCTTCATAATCTTCTAATTGAGGTTTTCCTAGATTAGAATCAGCACTACATAAAAAAAAATAAGAAGACATATAGATATAATCAACCTCTTTTCTCTTTAAAGGCGGAATAATTTCATTATAGATTCCATAATCAGAAATTATTTTAATATTATTTGCACCTGTCTCCTCTTTTATTTCACGAATTAAACCTTCCCTAGGAGTTTCATCTTTTTCTAAACCTCCACCAGGACAGCTGTAATCATCGTGCTTTTTTATGTATAAAAGTAAAATTTTATCGTCTTTTAAAATAATTCCACGAGAAGATGGCCTTTTATAGACTCTTTTATCTTTTAGAATTGTACAGTCAATATCCTTTAATAGTTTCATAGAATCCCCCTCAAAATCTTATTACCTATTATAATAAATGTATCTATTTTGGATTGTACCATAAAAACTAAAAAACCCAGCCTTTAAATAGGCTGGGTTTTAAAAATTATACATACTTATTAGTAGTATAGATCTCTCTTGCTATTTTTTATCTCCTCTAATTTTACCTTTAGAGAAGCCTTTGTTTCTTCAGTTAATCTAGATGTACCAACACTATTATTGATTAAATCATATCCCACTTTTTTAGTCTCTTCACTGGCATAATCTTCAAGGTATTCAGCTAAAGTCAGGATAGCATTAGGAGTACAGAAATTATGGATAAATCCTGGTTTTGAAAATTCCATAAAGTGTTCTCCAGTACGGCCAAGTCTATAACAGGCTGTACAGAATGATGGGGTAAACCCATTTTCCATAAGTTCCCTT
>DAOUPY010000373.1 GCA_030625925.1 Fusobacteriaceae bacterium
ATATCTTCTATTTCTATTATTTTAAATCCGCTTACCATAGCTCTATTTTTAGAACCATTTTCTAAATAATAGACCACTGCTGAATTTATCCCATTTTGTGTTATTAACATAGTTGGTTTAAATCTCGCTTCGACATAGGCTTTGAATTCGTCGTAACTCCCAGAAAATTGACCTAAATCTTCTGAAAACATACTCTCCTCATCTCCGTAAATAACTTCTATCCCTTCATTATAAACTTCATCGGAAATATATTTAGAGAGTGGATTGACTTCCTCAACTACCTCTATTGCAGGAGGTGTCGTCGTTGCCTCTATCTCTACCTCTGCTGCTTCCATTTTTACCGGCATTTTCACCTCTTTTTCCTCTTCTTTTTTCCCACAAGAAACAAAAAATATTCCTAGGAGCATTATAAACAACATCTTAATTTTCATCATTACCTCCTTTATTTTCAGCGGTAATATCGTAGTATCCTAACTTAAATTTAACCTCTATCTGGCCTGAAGCTACCTCACCTTTATTGACCGATTTTGTTATTACCTCTAGCCGGCTTTTTTTCAGTGTAAGCAGAGCTCTAGAGTTTTCTAAATAATAGAAAAATAATGCTATATCTCTACCATTTCCAGTTATTTTATATGGTATAGCCTTTCTTTTGTATTCCTTATTACCTTCGATTTCAACAATTTCCATCTTTCCTATTTCTAATAATTCTACATTTAGGTGATCTAAAATATCCTGTATCATCTGCTTTAATCTAGCCTCATCCTTAAAGCTATATCGTCTAAATTCCTCTAGCAGCTTTTCTAACCTATATTTTTGATTTACCCTTTCTACCTTTATTCTCTCATATCTTTTTTCAAATAATTTCAAATTTTGTTCAGTTAATATTTTTTCTTTCTGAACTCTTGACAATTCCTCTTTTTTATCAAAAATTCTTCCAATGGGCGATATTACCAAGAAAGAGAGAAGAAAAATTATCCCTATAGCCGTTCCTATGATCAAAAATAATTTCATTTGTTTTTTATCAAAATTTATATTTATATTTTTCCCAAATAGATCCATAGCATTCAACCCCTAATTATATACCAGTATCTATTCCAATACTAATATATATTCAAATTCATTTATTTTTTCCCCATATTTACTTGATTTTTTCAAATAATTTAGAGTTACACTCCTATACACTTCACTATCCAGCATCCTTTCTTCAAAATAGTATGCATTTTTCTCTGAACTCTTAGATTCATGGTCTTTAAAAGAAAAGCCTTTTATCCTTACCTCTTTTCCCTCATAAACTAAACTTCTAATCCATACATTTTTAGGGATATTCCCCTCCAATGACCGGAAGATCTCCGATACCCTCAAGTTTTTTTGTGAAAAAATATCCTCTATAATCTCTATTTTCACATCTAAATTAGTTTCTTTTTTAGAATCTATAGTCAACTGCTTTATTCTTCTATTATTTTCTGCTATAGCTGCATTTTCTATATTGATTTTTTTCTGGACAGAATTTTCTATCCTTCCAATACCAAAAGACACCACATAGAGAACTGCAAATACCATTATGAAAATCCCGAAACACTTCCTAAAATGCTCCTCTATCTCTAATCTATTTTTATATTCTTTCGTTAAAAAATTCATCTGATTCATCTTATTCCACCTCTTTTATTAAGGCACCCATAAGGGTCGTGATTTTAAAAGTCGACAACAGATCCCTGTCATCTGCATTTTTATAATCTAAATTTAATAAGCTCAAATCTATCTCCTCACAAGGAATGTCAAAGGCATCATCAAAATAACTTTTAAATCCCTTTATAAGAGCTCCTCCTCCAGTTAAGACAATCTTAGTTATCCTTCCTTCAGCCAAGTTAGTATTAAAGTATTCTACAGAATTTTCTATTTGAGTAGTTAATTCATTTACTACTGATGTCAGATCTTTGAACATTGACACCTCACCCTGTGTCTTATACTTCCTATTCTCATCGTTACCTAATTCCAGCTGTTGTTTTTCTAATTCCGCCCCTTCGTATTCTAACATCTCATGATCTTTTATTATCTCGGTAAAATCATTTCCACCTATTCCTACTATTCTCAGCATATTTATGGTTCCCAGTGTAGTCATAAATATTTTACTTGTTTCTCCACCTATATCAACAACCATTATATTTTCATTGGTCTCTTCCATTGATTTTTGATCCAATATATCCACTAAATTATTCAGAGCAACAAAATCTGGAATTATTTTTAATGTCCTTATTTTAAAATAACTTAAAATATTTAGAATTTTTTCAATTTCCTCTACGGGGATTGTGATTACCAAGAGTTTTTTATAGAGGTCATTTTCATAAACAGTTTCTATCTGGGTGATAAATTCACTTTTTGTATAACCTGAAATTATATCCTCAAGATCTTCCTCTATTTTAGCCTCTAAATCCGCCTCTGCACCTTCCTCTTTAGTATTGTTATATTCCAATGTTTTCACATAAAATCTAGAAGCAGGAATGGTCACTACTAAATTTTTACCTTTTATATTTATTTTTTTGCCCAGCATCTCCAAGGATTCTTGAAGAGCTATTATTTTTTCCTCATTCATATCCTGGTAATTAACAAAATCTATTTTATCTATCTTTTTATTTTTATAGAGTGCTAATTTTATACCACTGCTCCCTATATCTAAAGCTCCATCAACTTTAAAC
>DAOUPY010000298.1 GCA_030625925.1 Fusobacteriaceae bacterium
AAATGATGCCTTATAACAGGATAAGGATATCTGGATGTTATCCTTTCTATAATATCTTGGGATTCACAAATGACAAGCCTCTTTAAATTTTTTCCCCTTAAATAACCAATAACCTCATCTAAATCTTCTGTACCGTCAAATATTTTAGAAAAGAATTTATATTCTTTTGCAAATTCAGCAACAGGTTTTGTCCCTCCAAAGATCCACTCAATATTTTCTAATTTATAATCATGAATATATTTTTCAAGTTCATTCAACAAGGGTTTTACCGAATCAGGTGTCAATCTAAATCCAATACTCACCACGTTAGGTTTTTTTTCAAGGATATAGTCAATTAATTTTTTTATACTTACAGCCGCTCCTAAAAATTCTGTAGAATGTCCCTCTTCTTTTGCAAGCCTCAAAAAGTTCACAGCACCACCTACATGAACACAATTACCGATTGCAGCACTTATATATTTTTTCATTACATTTCAACTCCCCTTATATCTGATGTATGACCAGTCCTTACAAATTCTTTTATCTCCTCCAGAGACAACCCCTCTAATCCCATATCAACTATCGTTCTTCCACTCAGATAATAATCTGTATTGTGAAGGATGGATGCCAGATGAATCATAGAATCAATAGTTGGTGTCTGTATCCTCAGATGCTTTGCCATATCCCGAATAGGTACAAGACTTTGAGGAACATCTTCAAAAATATACCTGGTGTTTAAATTTTCTGGTGCCATGATCCCATAATATCCATTGGTATTTCTAAGTGATTGACACAATGTATCTCCATGAGTGTTATAAGTATACTCCAGCCAGTCCTTCAAAGATAAAACATCAATTCTCAATGCTTTGGCAACCAACATTCGTTCATAGTCAACCTGCTCTATAATTTTTGCTACAGATGGGGTAATACCATCTATATAATATTGAAAATTTCCCTTTGTATTTTCAATTCTTCCACAATTTAATATGGTAGGAATTGGATGCAATACAGCACCTATATTATTAAAGCTGGTTTCCAATACACTTTCAGCAGGAGTAAATTCTGGAAAAGCCTGGCTTATCAGATGAATGAATTTATTGGTTTTTATAGCCGGCAAGGCAGCTACTTTGACTTCTGCCTTTTTGCTAAAAATTTTTATTTTCCCTTGTTCTATTGCTCTGCACGCAAACAATAAAGTCTGAGCTTCTACAATACACACATTTTTAAACGGATCATGTTTCTTCATAATATTTTTAAACTCCAATGCTCCACCTGTTCTACCGGGATTTAATACAATATATTGATTCTGTGTTATAAAACGACTAATTTTATTGGCGATAAATTTATGGGCAGAAGCAGGCAGTACAACCATAATTATATCTACATTTTTTATTACTTGTTCTATATTATCTGTAATTAAATTTAACTTTCCCCGTCCATTAATACAACCTTCTAAATCAATATAGCCTGTTTCTTTTATTCTTTTTATATTCTTTATCGTACGATTATATAAGTTAACCTGATACCCTTTATAAGCTAAATATCCTGCAATTGCCTGCCCTCCATTCCCGGCACCAATAACAGCAAACTTCAGTTTTTTAGATAGATGTTTTTTCATAAGCCCCCCCTTTTTTCTTTTTTATCCCATGATGCAGGCTTTAAGAATCACCTTGTATTCTTTTTATTGCTATATCTACAATTTTTAAAATTAATTGTTCATAAGTGATCCCAGCTTTTTCAGCAGTTTTAGGTAGATCACTATAATTTGCTTCCAGTCCGGGAAGACTGTTTATCTCTATTACATAGGATTGGCCATCTTTTACACGAATATCCACTCTCGATAGATCTCGACAACCTAGTGCATCAAATGCTTTGGATGCATTTTCTATTATTAATTTTTCTAACTTATTATCAACAGATGCCGGGCAGATAAACTTTGTCTCATCACCACACTCTGTTTTTACTTCAAAAGTATTAAATTTCCCATATTTTTCTGGAACCTGATCAAAGTCAATCTCCATAATTGGAAGCATCATCTTATCCTTTCCATTCCCGATAATTCCCACTGTAAATTCTCTTCCCTCAATAAATTCTTCCACCAAAACAGGAGGTATATATTCATTCAGTAAACTTTCTACCTTCTTTTTTAATTCCTTTTCATTGTATACTACACTATCCTTGTGGATCCCAAATCCAGAACCTTCACAAGCAGGCTTTGCAATCAAAGGAAACTCCAATTCAGAATTTAATTTCTCCTCTGCTTCGTAGAAAATTTGAAATTTAGGTGTGGCAACATGATGATAATCAAAGATCTTTTTTGCTACGGATTTATCCAAGGCTAATGCATGTCCCAAAACTCCTGAACCTATATAAGGTATTCCTAACATCTCTAAAATAGCCGGAATCTGTGATTGTCTGCTATCTCCCTTGATTCCTGTAGTTAAAGGAAATGCTAAATTAATTTCACTTTTTAATAATTGTTCAATTATTTTTTCATCTGCTATAATTTTTTCTACCTCATATTTGGTGCTCAATATTTCATATATTTCATTTTTTGTAACTGCTTTTTGATGATCAACATGTTTCGCCTCTATACCATCTTTATATTCTGCATGTGGTCTATCGTAAATTAAACCGATTTTGTAACTCAAAATAATACCTCCTCCATATGATGTTTCTTCACTTGTGCTAAAAAGTATCCTATCTTCCTCAACCTATACTTTTTTCTTTAAATTTACTTTGATTCTTTAAACTACATATATTTATAAATAATAGGTATAAAAAATAACCCTGAGACTTTCACTCTTAATATTATAACCTATATGGCTCTAAGTCAAGGTTTCAGAAAAACTTATCTATATATATAATTAGGATATTGACAAATAGATAGACATAAAAAAACTGGGATAAATTTCCCAGTTTTTTTGATAGATCAATTAAGATCCTATGAAATTTTCTTTACCTTTACTTCTTTTAACTTTTTAGTTGTTTCATTTATTTGCATATTTTGATATTTTTCTGCACCATAGTATGCTCTCAGGTACATCTCTTTTAATTCTCTCATCAATGGATATCTTGGGTTGGCTCCTGTACATTGATCATCAAAAGCATCTTCCACCATTTGATCTAATTTTCCTAAAAATTCAGATTCAGATACTCCATAATCAGCAATGGTATGTTTTAATCCAACTTTCTCTCTCAATTCTACACAGTGTTTTCTAAGTAACTTAACCTTCTCTTCATTAGTTTCATGTCCTTTAGATAATTCTAAGAAGTCCGCA
>DAOUPY010000470.1 GCA_030625925.1 Fusobacteriaceae bacterium
AAGGAAGAGATAGAGGATGAAGATGTATATTCTCAGAAGAGAAAGCTATTTACTCCAGGGGTACTCCGTCCTAGATACACTAATTACAACGTAGAGGAGGATGAGGGGATTTTATCAGCAAGGTATGATACCCACCTGCTGTACGGAGATTTTACCACTACAGGATTTTTTCATCCAGATTTATATTTGGGGTATACAGCTTTAACATACAATGAGGTTATAGATGAAAAGAGTATAATTGTAGGGGATGCCTATATGCAGACCTATGAATTTCTAGGATCTAAGAGATTAACAGGGGTAGCTATTCAGGATTGGAATGGCGTTGGAGATGTAGAAATAGGGCAGACTTCCATCAGAGGATTTGCACCATTTAATTCAAGTGTGGAATTATATAGAAATGGTTCATTATATAGATTTACCAGGGTAGGGGAAGACGGGTCCTATATATTTGAAAATATTAATATCCAAAATTATAATGATATCTATACCATAAAAATATATCATTTTGATGGTTCTATAGAGATAAAACAGGTTTCCATGATGAGTGGGAATAAGATTCTGAAAAAAGGTGAAGTAGATTATGGGCTTTTAATAGGTACCTATAGGGAGATGAATGAAGATGATGAAGAAATAAGAGTCGATTTAGAGGACAAACCTGTAGAAGGAAATATTAAAGCTTCTTATGGATTGACCAATAATTTTACCATAGGATTTGAATATATAAATGATCTTACAGAAAACAGAGAGGGAGAGGTTACCTATAATTATCCTACAGAATTGGCAGGGTTAAACCTATACTATACAACCGGAGCAGTAAAATATCCAACATATTTTGAATTCTCAGAAATCTATGATACGAAAGATAAATATACCTATAATAATGTAGTATATGACGGGACTAAAAATAGGTATAGCCATATAGGAAAGATAAGGCAGAGATTTGGCGGGAATGTGCTTTCTCTGGAAGGTTATATGTACAGTGATTTTATAGCTTTTTTAGAAGGCTATGAAAACAGGTATATTACTGACTGGAGAGGTGTTATAAATAATTATTGGGGGTATAATTTAAGATATGATAACTTAGATAAATTTGGAACGATAGAGCAGTATGGTAGTGGTGGGGTTTATAGAAACAAAGATAATACCTCCCATGAGTTAGGAGTGATTTATCCTTTTTCAAATGATTATGGGACTCCCAGAGTATATTATAATTACTCTAACAGTAATATCGAAATATTTAAAACTAGTCTAAATTTTGTTGTTCAAATAAATTCTGATTTTGAAGAATTTGAGGATGAAACAGATATAAAAATAGCTCTCAAAACTGCAGAAAACAAAAAAATAAAAGGAGGGATCTATGCTAAGTATAATTCTTCAAATGAATATGAAGCAGGTTTAGAAGTGAAATATAAATTATTGAATTGGCTAGAAATTATAGGTGATTTAACTCATGATGAAGATGAAACTAATTATAATGTTGGTGTAGATATGGAAAAAACTATTATTTTGGAAAAACCATTTACAAGTAATTCTAATCCGTATCCAAGCAGGTCTTGGATGGAAGGAAAAGTATTTATGGATGACAATAATAATGGACAATTTGATGAAGGGGAAAAACTATTAGAAGGTGTAGAAGTAAAGGTTGGAAGAAAAAAAGGAGTAACAGGAACAGACGGAATGTATTTTATAGATAATATCAGTTCTTATGAGGTGGAAGAGCTGGAAGTTAATATAGAGACCTTAGATCCTATGCTGGAAGCGGCCAATGAAAAAAAATATATAAAACTATATCCGGCAACCGGAGGACATATGGATATACCAATTCAATCTATCTCGGTAATAATGGGTGATTTGGAGTTCCGTGGGGAGACACTGGATGGGATCAAACATTTCCCTATAATATCCCAGCTTTATATCCAGCTGAAGACTCTGGATGGTAAGTTAGTAATGGAACAGAGGTTGGAACCAGAGGGATTCTATATGCTGGATAAAATTCTTCCAGGGGAATATAT